>NC_017078.1 GCF_000284095.1 Selenomonas ruminantium subsp. lactilytica TAM6421
ATGGCGGAATTAACTAACCGAAAGTCATTCACCACCACCCTCTCCAAAGACAATGTGGAGAAGCTCAAAACCCTATCGGAAAAGAAAGGCGTGCCCAAGACGAAAATCCTTGATGATGCTGTCAACACGCTCTATGAAAAGGAGGAAAGCATGGAACAGGAAGCCAAGAAGCATAAGGGAATCGTGATTTCCGTCAGCAACAACAAGGGCGGCGTCGGCAAAACAACGACAGTAGCAGCTTTAGCTGACCTCCTGTCCAAGAAGGGCAAAAACATCCTGATGATCGATGCAGATCCCCAGGGCAATCTTTCCAATACCTTCAACTATATGGGCAACGGTCAGAATCAGATCCTGGACAATTATCTCGGCACCCTGCTGAAAGACCGCATGCGTGCCGTTCAGGACGATGCACCGGATAAATGCGTGAAACTTGACTACTTCATCCTGAACTCCACGGAATTTCCCCGCATTGACCTGATCTGCTCCGATATCCGCCTGGACGGCACCTATGCTGAACTCAATGCCGGTGGTGTCCGCTATGCTTATATCATCGCCGACATCATTGAAGAAGCCAAGGCCATGGACAAATACGACTACATCCTCATCGACAGCCGTCCGGCTATGAACAACGAGGTAGCCATGTTCCTCTTAGGCACCGATTATGTCATCATCCCGGTGGAACCAGCCAAGCATGCCATCTTAGGTGCCAATGCTATGGCCCGTTTCGTCCTCACCACGGCCAAGCAGCGCCCGAGCCTGAAAATCCTCGGTGCCTTCATGACCAAAGTTGTAGACCGTACCAAATCCTTCCATGAATTCCTCCCAATGGTCCAGAACGGCTGGGACAAGATGCTCTTCGAGACGCGCATCCCCTACAATCAGGATGTCATCAACTCCGAGAATCTCAGTGCACCGGTGACTTACCGGAAACCTGCCTGCAAGGCATCGAAGGCATATATCAAACTTTGTGATGAGGTGGTGGCTAGAATTGAGCAGCAATAAGAATAATTCCATGATGGGCATTTCCTTCGTGGATCTGTCCGGAAAAAATGAGGACACGTCCTCCATGCCCGTAGGCGTAAGCAACCGTTTTGAAAATGAAGAATTCCGGGAAATGACTCGCAGGCGGCTGATGGGCCAAAACAGTGCCCCTGCCGAAACCAAAGCCGAGGCCCCTGCAGAGACAGAAGCAGCCATCCAGGAAACCACGGCAAAGACGGACAAGATCCTTACGGAAATCGCCGGCAGTACAGGCACCTACCAGCTTTTGTCCCTGGATGCGCTCGTGCCTACGCCAGATGAATGGAATCAGTTTTCCTCTATCTCCAACGAGAAAAAGGTGTTGATGGCTGACAGCATCTACCGCAATGGCCTCCAGCAGCCCCTGGTTGTCCGTGCCCTCGATCCGGAGGGCCGCCAATATCAGATTCTGGCCGGCAACACCCGCAAAAGCATCTATGAAGTCCTCTATGACCTGACCGGCGAAGAGAAATACCTCTCCATCGAATGCAAGGTTTATGCATATCAGGAACTGACCGATGACCAGGCCCGGGAGATCGCCTCGGACACCAATTACGTTCAGCGTGCGAATCTCACGGGGCGGGACAAGAGCTTTGCCGTCCGCACGAAACTGAACATCCTCAAGAAGCGCGGCGAAAAGCAGATCCTGGAAAAAGCAGCCGAGCAGATGGGCATGAAGCGCACGGCGGCCTTCAGCTGGAACAAGATGGCCAATCTCATCCCGGCGTTCTTTGACCTGTTCGATGAAGGCCGCATTTCCCAAAAAACCGCCACCCGCATTGCCGCCTGGAACCATGATGTGCAGGAAGAGCTCTACATGCGGTCTGAACAGATCACCGAGGACGTCATCATGGCCATCCCGGCAAAAACTCCCTCTGAGCTGGTTCTCGGCAGATTCCAGGAACTTACCGCTGCCAGCCAGCAGGAACAGGCAGAAGTCCGCCAGATCGGCCATATCGAGTCTCTGGAAGAACAGGAGAATGGTTATACCATCCATCTCTCCGGCAAGGCCCCGGAAGCCTCTCAGCTCGTTATCATGTATCTGCCCAACAAGAAAGCCAAGGCTTTCCGCAACAAATATCAGGACTTCATCATTGAAGCACCAGAAACCGAAACCCCCTGAGACCCAAAGTACTAACCAGGCAGTTAAAATATGTTATCGTCACATAATGTACTTTATGGTGGTATAATTTGTCGGTAAATACCTTTTTCGTGCCATATCGTACATTCTAAGAAAAAGTTATCAACAGCATGTTGATAACTTTTTCCCTTTATTTATGCGGTTACTCGTTATTTATCAACATTTTTATGTGGATAAAATCGACAAATCCCCCCACCATAAAAGAAAAACCGACAAATTATACCACCATTAGTGCTCATCCCTTGATTTTCCGGCTCCTTTAACCGACAGAAGATACCACCACAAAACTTTTTCCGACAAATCTCCCCATCACAAAAAAATTGCGCAGCCCTTGCTGTATCAACGCTCGAAACACATTGCTTTCGAATATCCACAGAGGCTACCGACAAATTCCCCCACCACAACCGACAAAACCTCCCACTACAAATGGCAGAATACCGACAAACTTCCCCACCACAACGACTAAAAACAGCCATCTCCCTTAGAATCATAAGGCTTCTGCTATTGTTCCGACCAAACGTCCCACCACAAATACTTTTCCGACAAAATCCTCCACCACAAAGCAACAGCTGATCCACAGAAAAAACAACTCAAGCCTTGATATTCCTGGGCTCACCGGTCTGCCGACAAATCCCCCCACCATAACCTTCCCTATATATATTATTATATGTTTATTATATAAACATATAATATATAAGGAACCACTTTGTTGTGGGAAATATTTATTGCTAATTTCCACCACAAAGCGTATAATAATTACAGAATCGGCATGTAGAGAAAGGGTATATATATATATGACTGCCAAAAAGAGCTCTCCGATATCTCCCGTAACGGAATATCTATATCAAAACCTGGAATTTGATACACCCACAAAATTTGCCAACGAACTGATGTTTGCCAAGCATTCTCTTCGTGAAAATGAAATGAAAATCTGGTTGCTTACTGTAGCGTCATTGGCCAAGGAAAAGAATCTGAACCATAGTGTTCTTTATGAATATAATATCTCCCTGCTAGCTGATAAACTCAACATCAACAAGGATAAAGGCTGGCGCAACATCATCCGGGAAGCCATCGATCACGTCTCCGACAAAAGCCTGAAAATTGTCAAGCGTTACTCCAGCGAAGAGGATAAGCACAATTGGCTTAAAATTCCTCTTTACAATTCCGTAGAATACAACGACTTCAACGATACCGTTTCCGTATCCATCAATCAGAAGATGCTTCCCTATCTGCAGGATTTCACAGAGAAATTTACCGAAGTTGATATCGATGAGATGCTGGCCATCCGGGGAATAACTCAGCTAAAAGTCTTTATGGTGGTCAAGGAGCTCATTGCAGAGGGAACATATACCATCAGCATCGATCGCTTCAAGGATCGGTTGAACATACCGGTCACGTCCTATGCAAATTTCCGGGATTTTCAGCGTGATGTACTGAAAAAAGCAGAACAGCAGATACGCAAGAACACATCCTTGACACAGTTTCACTTCTCCCATAATGGCAAAGGACGCAGAGCAGCCACTACCATCACGATCCACCTGTCTGATGTGGAAGGCAAGGTTCTGCCAGCACCGAAACGGGTAGTAACTACTGAGGATAAGATTGCCGAACTGGATGCCGAGCATATGCGCCTGTTCGACGAATATTCCTCCTTTGGCATCAAGCCGGAGGCAACTTGTCTAGATCTCATCAACAACTACAGTCTCGACGTGCTCAAAAGCAATCTGGCTTATTACAAGGATCAGCTCAAAAAACGTAAGCCGGACCAGGAACCCCTTAGTGCTGGCTATCTAATCACTTGCGTGAAAAAAGATTACGCCAAATCACGGCGGAAAACCTGGCTACGTAAAGCCGATACCAATGGCAGTGTGGAAACTGAATTGCAGAAGACCGATATGCAACTGGAGGATGTCTACAAGACCTGCAAGAATAATGCTGGTGTCCTGATCAAGAAAGGCAAGCTGCCGAAGCTGCTCGCAATCTTTGATACAGCCGTCAATTCCATGGAGAACATGGCTATGAATATGGGGATTCCTTTCGATGCCAGCGAGGCCAGGATCAAGATCCAGAAAAGGGATCTGCGCAATAAGGAGACGATGCTGTTCCGCGAACATCTGGCCCAGCGTCTCATGTCGGGCTATATCACGATGGACAGTATGTTATAAGAGAATAAGAAGAGAAAAGAGAAATGCCGCAGTTTGTTGTGGCATTTCTTTTTTGGGCAGTTACGGAAAAATATAAATGATAATGACTTGCAATATCATTTACTCGCGGTTATAATAATAGAAGATTTGAGAGGAGGTCTTCAAAAATATGAAAGAGTATTTACAGATTATGCAGGTAATTGGCCGGGAGATCATTGATTCCCGAGGAAATCCAACCGTAGAGGCAGAGGTTACTTTAGCTGATGGTTCTGTAGGCCGGGCTGCTGCGCCGAGTGGTGCTTCCACTGGTGAATTTGAGGCGCTGGAACTGCGGGATGGCGACAAGAGCAAATTTGGCGGTAAGGGCGTTAACCAGGCCGTTGCCAATATCAATGAGAAGATTGCTCCGGCGGTGGTCGGGATGGATGCAGCCGATATCTATGCGGTAGATGCTGCCATGCTGACTTTGGATGGTACGGAGGATAAGTCCAATTTGGGTGCAAATGCCATTTTGGCTGTATCTCTGGCCGCAGCCAAAGCGGCTGCCACAGCCCAGGATATTCCTCTTTACCGGTTCTTAGGCGGGCTGTCTGGTAATCATCTGCCGGTTCCCATGATGAATATCCTGAATGGCGGGGCCCATGCGACCAATTCCGTAGATACGCAGGAATTCATGATTATGCCCGCAGGCGCTCCGACTTTCCGTGAGGGGCTTCGCTGGTCCACGGAGGTTTTCCATGCCCTGCAGGCGTTGCTGAAGAAGGAAGGCAAGGCAACCTCTGTTGGTGACGAAGGCGGCTTTGCACCGGATCTGGCTTCGGATGAAGATACTATTGAACATATTCTGCAGGCTATCCGCAATGCGGGCTATGAGCCGGGCAGGGATTTTGTGCTGGCAATGGATGCGGCCAGCTCCGAATGGAAGAGCGATAAGGGCAAGGGCTATTACAAGCAGCCGAAATCCGGCAGGGAATTCACTTCAGCTGAACTCATTGCCCATTGGAAATCCCTGGTGGAAAAATATCCCATTTATTCCATTGAAGATGGCCTGGACGAAGAAGATTGGGAAGGCTGGCAGCAGATGACCAAAGAATTGGGCAGCAAGGTCCAGCTGGTCGGTGATGATCTGTTCGTGACGAATACCAAGCGTTTGGCCAAGGGCATTGCTGAAGGCAGCGGCAACTCCATCCTGATCAAGCTGAATCAGATTGGCACGTTGTCGGAAACCCTCGAAGCCATCAAGATGGCACATCAGGCAGGCTATACGGCTATTGTGTCCCACCGCAGCGGGGAAACTGAGGATACGACCATTGCTGATCTGGCCGTGGCCTTGAATACGGATCAGATCAAAACGGGGGCGCCGTCCCGTTCGGAACGCGTGGCTAAGTACAACCAACTGCTGCGCATCGAAGAAGAACTGGGAGACAGTGCCGTCTATGCAGGCAAAAAGGCCTTCAAACACAGCAAGTGATTGCACTATACAATTCAGCAGTCAGGGATAACCTCCTTATGACGGATGTTTTGACATTTGACATTTGATTTTGACCATATACCTGACAGGTCAGTTTAGTCCATTTGGAATAATTTTGTTCCAGATGGACTATTATTTTGCTGTTTTTCAGGTTTTTACTTAAAGGGTGCTATAATCTAACTATCGAATGAATAATTGTTCATATATTATTGACTGCTCAAAGTCTGTGGGAGGATTGTCTATGAATAATAAACAGAAGAAAAATCTAATACGGATCATCTTGGCAGCGGTCATGCTGATTGCCCTGAGTTTTGCGCCATTGGCGGGGGGACCGCGCTTTGCCGCCTATCTTGTGCCCTATCTCATCGTGGGGTATGATATCCTGTATAAAGCGGGGAAGGGCATAAAAAACCGCAAGCCCTTCGATGAGAGCCTGTTGATGGCGATTGCCACTTTGGGGGCCATGGCCCTGGCAATCTATGAGGATGGCGATTATACCGAAGCAATTGCCGTCATGTTGTTCTATCAGGTGGGAGAGTGGTTTCAGGCATATGCTGTGGGGCGCAGCCGCAGAGACATCAGCGAATTGATGGACATCCGACCCAATTATGCGAATCTGCAACAGGCTGATGGTTCTTTGGCGCAGGTAGATCCTGATGAAGTGGAAATCGGCAGCATCATCGTCGTGAAACCCGGCGAAAAAATCCCCTTGGACGGCGTAGTGGTGGAAGGCTTTTCGAGCCTCAATACCGTGGCGCTGACTGGTGAATCACTGCCCCGGGAAGTCCGGGAAGGGGATGATGTCATCAGCGGCTGCATTAGCAGCAACGGTCTGCTGAAGATCAGGACAACCAAGGATTTTGACGAGTCAACGGCCTCCAAAATCCTGGAGATGGTAGAAGATGCCAGCTCCCGTAAATCCCGGTCGGAGAATTTCATTGCCCGGTTTGCCCGGGTATATACGCCGATTGTGGTCTATGCTGCGCTGGCGCTGGCCTTCCTGCCACCGCTGGTACGGTTTCTGGGCCTAGGGCTGGAACCGGCCTGGGGCACATGGATCTATCGGGCGCTGACATTTTTGGTCATCAGCTGTCCCTGCGCTTTGGTGGTCAGCATACCCTTGAGTTTCTTTGCGGGCATTGGTGGCGCGAGCCGTCAGGGGGTTCTCGTAAAGGGTTCGAATTACCTGGAGACGCTGGCAGATGTGGATACAGTGGTCTTCGATAAGACGGGCACCCTGACCAAGGGCGTATTTGCGGTCAACGCCATCCATACGGATGTTTTCAGCCGCGAGGAGCTTCTACATCTGGCTGCTCATGTGGAGCGGTATTCCACCCATCCGATTGCTGAATCCCTGCGGGCTGCCTTTGGGCAGGAAGCCGATGGTTGTGCCGTGGAACAGGTGGAAGAGATCGCTGGTCAGGGAATCCGGGCACAGGTGAACGGACGGACCGTTCATGTGGGCAATGACAAGCTTATGGATGATATCGGAGCTGAGTGGCATGAATGCGATGCCGCAGGCACGATGATCCATGTGGCGGTGGATGGCGTATATGCCGGTCATATCATCATTGCCGATGTGGTGAAGGAACATGCCAGCGAAGCCATCCGGGCCCTCAAGCGAAATGGCATCAGCCGGACCATCATGCTGACCGGTGACAGCAGCAAGGTCGCAAACAAGGTGGCTGCCGAGCTCCAGCTGGATGATGTTTACAGCCAGCTGCTGCCCCAGGATAAGGTGGCAAAGGTGGAAGTGCTTTTGCAGCAGCAAAAGCAGGGCCGGCTGGCCTTTGTGGGCGACGGAATCAATGATGCCCCGGTTCTTTCCCGGGCTGATGTCGGTATTGCCATGGGGGCTATGGGCTCGGATGCGGCCATTGAGGCAGCGGATATCGTACTGATGGATGATGATCCCCTGAAGATATCCGTTGCCCAGCGCATCGCTCGCAAGACCATACGGATCGTGAAGCAGAATATCTATTTCTCCATCGGCATCAAGGTGCTGGTGCTGCTGTTGGGAGCTGTCGGCTTGGCCAATATGTGGGCTGCCATTTTTGCCGATGTGGGCGTCATGGTCCTGGCTGTACTGAATGCTGTACGGGCGATGTTTGTGCCGAAGGCATCCCTGCTGAATAAAGAAAATGGCCGCAGCTTTGCGGATGCGACCATTGCGTAACAGAATATGTATTTTTTCATTGCCTGCGGTACGCCGTGGGCAATTTTCCTGTAATCTCCTTGAACACCCGGGTGAATTTGCTTTGGCTGATATAGCCGACTTCCCGGGCGATGACAGACAGGGGCAGATCAGTTTCCCGCATGCGTTTCATGGCCTGACTGATACGGTATTCCTGCATGAAGCGGGCGATGGGCAGGCCGTAGGTCTGCTTGAAATCCCGCTTGAGGGTGGTGGGATTGATATTGAACTTCTGGGATATCTGGGCGATGGTATAGCGGGTGGCAAGATGGCCCGTCAGAAAGGCGTGGATTTCCTGCAGACGGCCAGTCTGTTCTGCATGGTACTGTTGCCGATCGGGATTGCTGCCTGGCTTCCAAACGGACAGCAGCAGCAGGATTTCCTGAACCTTGATCTGGTAATAGGGCAGGCGGATGCTGTCGGGGATGTTGTAGAGGGGGGTCAGCATGCGGTCGAGGGGGCTGCCGCTGGGCAATGTCAAGGGGCTGGCGGGCAGGCAGAAATCCTGATAGAGCTGTTCGGTGCTCAGCCGTGCCTCCTGCAGGATAGTGGGCAGATTTCTGCCAAAGACATTGAGGTCCAGGGAAATGGAGATGCCCTCGTAAAAACCAGCGGGAAATTCCATATAGGAGTCGGCGCAGCAATCGGTGGTGTGAATGTCCAGATCGCCGGCATTCAGGTACAGGCGCTTGCCGCCATGGAGATGCCAGCTGGCACGTCCGCGGCGGCAGTGGTTGATTTCGATGACCATATCGGAAGCCGGGTGCTGATAGCGGACCGAGGGGGCCAGAAAGCGTGCATGGGAAAGATGCAGGCCCGGAAACAGATGGAAATTGTCGATAAGTCCCTTGCCTGCCGTAAGCAGGGGCTGCCACTTTCCCAGCCGTCCATGCTGCTTGTGCTGCGGGTAATGGGCATTGATCTTCAGGGTTCCCTCGGGAATTTGCGGCAGGAAATCCTGGATGTCTTTGTAATGGGCTGGCATAAAAAACTCCTTTCGTGTATGTCGCTTATAGTTTAACAGGTTTTAGCCTGTTTGGAAATAGATTGCGCCGAATGGCAGGGAAAATGCTGGAGTCATTGTCTTTTGTGCAGCAGAATATTATACTGAAATCATCAAATGAATAATCATTCATATATAAAGAGAGGATGTTTTACATGAAGAAGACGTATAAAATCGATGTGGATTGTGCTAACTGCGCCAACCTGATGGAAGAAGCGGCAAAAAAAACAGCCGGGGTCAAAGATGCCACAGTGAATTTCATGGCCCTCAAGATGAAGGTCGAGTTTGAAGATGGTCAGGATGTTCAGGCTGTTATGGAAAATGTCCGCGCCAACTGCAAGCGGGTAGAAGACGACTGCGAAGTGTACCTCTGAGGAATTGACAGGGGATAATTTCCTTTAGTGTGCTAAATTATTCGGTCAGCGAATTTTTTCCTTTCGCTTGCAGCCGCAGAGATGATATCAGCAAAATGCTAATCTGACTGGTGGAAGGGCAAATAATAACCCCCCGGGGAGCTTACGCAATTGTTGGATTTTCGTTACAATAGTTTTGTAGTCATAATTATTGTAATGAGGAGGTATCATCTATGCACATTCCTGAAAATTATCTCAGTCCGTCCACCTGTGCCGTGCTGGGGGCTGCCATGTTGCCGGTATGGCTGATGGCAGTGAAGAAGGTGCGGCAGGAAGTGCCGCCGGAAAAACTTCCCTTATTGGGGATTGGGGCAGCTTTTTCCTTCTTGAGCATGATGTTTAATATTCCCCTGCCCGGGGGAACCACGGGCCATGCCGTCGGCGGCACTTTATTAGCGGTGCTGTTTGGTCCCTGGTCAGCCTGTCTGGCCGTGAGCTTGGCGCTCTTTGTACAAGCTCTGTTCTTTGGGGACGGCGGTATTCTCGCCTTTGGGGCAAACTGCTTCAATATGGCCTTTGCCATGCCTTTTGCTGGTTATGCAGTTTATAAGGCCTTATTGCGGGCTTTCCCTGAGCGTCAGCTGCTGGCTGCCGGTGTGGGGTCCTATGTGGGCATCAACTTGGCGGCTTTCTTTGCCGCCATCGAGTTCGGCATCCAGCCTATGCTCTTCACGGATGGGGCCGGGCATGCGCTCTATGCGCCGTATCCGCTCTGGGTGTCCATCCCCGCCATGATGATTGGCCATCTGACCATCTTTGGCCTGGCGGAAGTCGTTTTCACCACGGCAGTACTGGGGTATCTGCAGAAAGCGGCGCCGGAGATTGCCAAGGGCAGACAGTCCAAGGCAGGCCCTGCTGTTTATGGCCTGCTGGCGCTGCTGATTTGCGGCACGCCGTTAGGTTTGTTGGCTACGGGTACAGCTTGGGGAGAATGGGATGCTGAGGAACTGGCAGAGCAGGATTACCTGGGTTCAGTGCTGGGCTATATTCCGGCAGGTATGGAAGATGGTTTTTCCTTTGAGGCTCTGTTCCCCGATTATGCGATTGAAGGCATGCCAGAAACATTCGGCTATATCCTTTCCGCCATTATCGGCACGGCCCTGCTGGTGCTGCTGTTCAAGCTGGCCGCCAGCTTCCTGGGGCATAAAACGAATTATGATGCGCCGGCCCATGAGGGCTGAGGCTCTTTCAGGACGGCGCTTTTAGTGAGGCGATAATATTGAATCTTCCCCGTTGGGCAAGAATTGAAGAAAACTATACGCCGTCACGAGACCGGGATTATTTTATTTCCCGGTCTCTTTTGCGTATTCTGACGGTGGTTCTGGCTCTGCGCCGGCAAGGTCAGGCCAGGAATTTTCTGCCAGCGCCGGCAGTGCTGGCTTTTTTGGCAGGTTTTCTTCTGTTGACCATTCTGGCCCGCACACTGGTCTTCCTGACCTCTCAATTGGCTTTGGAACTTGTTGTGCTCTGTCTGCTGTCGGGACAGCGCGCAGCCAGTATTTTGGGCAGTGCCCTGCTGGCAGTGCTGTTTTCGGCTCTGCTGGTGGCTCCGGCATTGCTGCTGGGCAGCGGCGGGCAAATCTTCCTGCTGCCGTTCAAAAGCCTGTTGACGGTGATGGCTGCAGGCATCGTCACGGAGCTCCTGCCATGGCATGAGCTGACGGCTGCCCTGCGTTTTTTTCGTCTGCCCCAGGAACTGGTGTTTATTCTGGATACCACTTTGCGCAATATCCTGCTGCTGGGACAGATGGCGGAAAAGCTGCTGATGGCGCTGAAACTGCGCTCCGTGGGGCATAACCGGCAAAAGGTCCGGGCACTTTCGGGGGTGCTGGGAGTGCTGTTCCTGCATGCCCAGCATCTGTCGGTGCAAATGTATGAGGCCATGGTATGTCGTGGCTTTACCGGAGAATATCCGCAAAGCCAAAAGCCTCCGGCCTGGGGCGGGAGTTTGCTGTTACTTTTGGCTTTGTTTCTTTTCTGTCTGCTGTTTGCCTGCCTGGAGCATGGCATTCTGGGACGTATTTAGGGGGTTTTTGATGAAACAGATCGAATGCCATGACGTCTGTTATGCCTATGATGGCGAGCCGGTGCTGCGTCATGTTGAATTTGCCATTGCCAAGGGAGAGGCGGTGGCACTGACCGGGCCCAATGGTGCCGGCAAATCTACGCTGCTGCGTCTGTTGAATGGCCTGATTTTTCCGGAACTGGGCAGTTATTTCTTTGAAGGCCAGGAAATCACGAAAACGCGAATGGCGGAGCATAAGTTTTCCAAGTATTTCCATCAGCGCATGGGCTATGTCTGGCAAAATCCGGATGTGCAGTTATTCTGCAGCAGCGTGGCGGAAGAATTGGCCTTTGGCCCCGTACAGATGGGCCTTTCGGCGGCGGAGATCGATGGGCGGGTTCAGGATGCGTTGGAACTTTTTGGCTTGATACGGCTGCAGAATCGGGCTCCGTACACCCTTTCCGGAGGGGAAAAGAAAAAGGCAGCATTGGCCTCCATCTTTACCATGAACCCTCAGGTATGGACGCTGGATGAGCCATTGGCCTCTTTGGATGACAAGACACAGGACTGGCTCGTGGAATTTCTGCAGGCGTTGAAAGAGGCGGGGAAGACCTTGCTCTTTTCCACCCATGAAGAGCGGCTGTTGAAGCAACTGGCGGACAGACAGCTGCTTCTGAGCAGCCAGCATGAAATAAGCTTTAATTGACAGGTCAGGTTGACTAATCAATTTGACGGTCAAAGCTGAGGGTCTAGATAAATTATGGTTTTGGTCAGATGTTGACAGGAATTTTGCTTATCAGCAAGAACTATTATACATAGCAATGGCAGAACTATATATGTTTGTGCAAGTCTTGTGAATCTGCGTGATAATTCTATGTGGCCCATCCGCATGAATGGTGTGGCCCAGTATGTGGTGGGCAGTCAGAAGGAAAAGCCGACCCCCTATGCGCTGATGAAGACTTACGTGGATTCCTTGGTCCATCCCGACGATGCGGCGGAGATGATGGCTTTTACTGACCTGGATCATTTGCAGCAACGATTGGCCACAGAAAAATGCATCTTTCATGTATATCGTACCCATACCCAGGGAATCGACACCTATTTTCGCATGAAGATTGTGAAACTGACTAACCGTCCCATATTGGTTTGTGCTTTTGAGAATATTGATCAGGAAGTAAAAGAAAAGATCCGGACAGCCCAGGAGCAGGATCGGTTCAATATGCTCATCAACGGTCTGTCCACGGAGTACAGCTCAGTTTGGTATATTGATGCTAAAATGGATATTGTCACCCTGGTGCGCAGCAATACCGTGTCCAGGACAACGAAAGCCGTTTTGGCAGATGTGACGGATACCAGCTATGAAAAAGCCATCCGGAAATATGCGGATACCTTTGTGGTGCCGGAGGATCGGGAACGTTTCTGCAAGCAGGCAAGTATTGCGGAGCTGTTGCAGAATGTTCCTGATGATGCGGTTTACCGGATTGATTATGTCCGTAAAAATCTGAATGGAGAATACTGTCACTTTCGGGCCTGTTATGCGAAGGATAAGAATGCCAGAGGCACAGAGTGTTTTATTGCGGGGTTCCGTGATGTCCAGTCCATGTTCATGGAGAAACAGAAAAAGCAGAGGGAACTGGCGGAAGCCCGCAGGCTGGCCGAGCAGGCAAATGCTTCCAAGACGAATTTCCTGTTCAATATGAGCCATGATATCCGTACGCCCATGAATGCCATTATGGGGTTTCGTGATCTGTTGGAAAAATATCAGGACAATGCGGCGAGGCGTCAGGATTATTTGGATAAGATCCAGAAATCCAGCCGGATATTATTGTCCATCATCAATAATGTGCTGGAAATGGCCCGCATTGAGAAGGGCAAGCTGGCGTTGGAGAATGCCGCGTTTAATGTTTACGACCTGGCAGACAGCATCCAGTCCGTCGTCGAGGAAATGATGAAAGCTAATAAGCTGACCTACATCAAGGAATTGAAAGTCCAGCATTCCTGCGTATATGGCGACGCAACCAAGCTGCGGGAAATTTATCTCAACATCATTTCCAATGCCTGCAAATACACAGAACCAGGAGGCCGGGTCAGCGTGTTGACGGAAGAGCAGCCTGCGGATAAGGAGGGCTGGGGCATCTTTCGGACGACCATTGCCGATACCGGCATCGGCATGGCGCCGGAATTCCTGCCTAAAGTATTTGATGAGTTTTCCCGGGAGAACAATACCACCAGCGCCAGGATTGAGGGGACGGGGCTGGGGATGTCCATTGTGAAGAAGCTGGTGAATTTGATGGAGGGCACGATTGAGGTGGCCAGCGTGAAAGGTGAGGGAACGACCTTTGTGGTCAGTATTCCCCATCGCCTGGCCATAACCAGTGAGCCGGATACGGCCCAATCAGAGGAGGCTATTTCCGGAAGCCTTGAGGGGTTGTGCGTCCTTTTGGCGGAAGATAATGAGATCAATGCGGAAATCACTATGACCATCCTGCAGGAATTTGGTATTCAGGTGGAGTGGACTGCTGATGGGAAAATCTGTTTGGATCTGCTGATGTCAGCTGCAGAGGGCTATTACGATATGATCCTGATGGATGTGCAGATGCCGAATATGGATGGCTATGAGGCCACACGGAAAATCCGGGCTCTGCCGGACGCTGGCAAAGCTGATATCCCCATTCTAGCCATGACCGCCAATGCCTTTGAGGAGGACAGAAGGGAAGCTTTGCAGGCCGGGATGAACGGCCATATTGCCAAACCTGTGGAAACCCCTTCCCTGTTGCAGGCCATTACCAATTTGTGCCGGAAAAAATTACATGTACAGTCGTAATTGATCTGTGAAAAGCCAAAAGTGACCATCCGTTGTGAATGGTCACTTTTCGTCTTATAAAAGGTCGCTTAATTTTTTGCCGTAGAAGAAATCATGTACCAGATGGTGATATTCCGTCCAGAGGGGAAGTGTTTTGCAGAAGGTTTTGCGGGGACATTCGTGTTCCTGGTCCGCCAGACAGGCAACCGTGGCCAGGGTACCTTCCATCAGTTCGATGATTTCGCCCAGGGTATATTCTTCCGGATGGCGGCAAAGTTTATAGCCGCCGCCTTTGCCGCTGGCTCCAATCACCATACCGCCCTTGACCAGATCTTTGACGATAATCTCTAAATACTTCTTGGACAGTTCCTGACGGGCAGCGATATCTTTCAGCGGGATATATTTCCCATTTTCATTTTCGGCTAAATCCAGCATAACGCGCAAAGCATAGCGTCCGCGGGTGGAAATCATGCAATCAGCTCCGTTTCTTTGAAATCCTGTTATATCTGCCTATTATACCGCAGGGTGAATGGGCTTGGCAAGTAAAAAGCATGATCGCGGGTTAATCGGAAAGATCCACGTCGGATACGATATGAATGTTGTACTCCGGGTAGGCCTGTTTTAAATCTGCGTGAAGGATACGCAATCCTTCCTGGGGCTTGATGTCAAAGCTCATGACCACGTCAAAGCGCATGTCCTTGGCCTCTGTATCCACATAGAAACCGTGGATCTGCAAGGCCCAGTCGTAGGCGGTTACCCTTTCCCGCACATCGCTATGTATCCGGGCCGCCTCGTTATCCTCGGTATTGTGGGAATACACGCCCACTGCGGCCAGGATAATGCCGGTCTGTTCATAGACTTTGGTTTCCACCGTGCGGGTGAGCTTATCGACATCCTTGACGTTCATGGTATCGGGCAGCTCGATATGGACGGAAGCCAGATCCTTATTGGGGCCATAGTTGTACAGGACGAGGTCATAGGCACCACGCACCTCCGGTTCGCTCTTCAGGATATCCTTGATTTGCTGGGAGATTTCCTTGCTTACGCGTTTGCCTAAGATTTCATCCAGGGTGTCCCGGATCATGTCGATGCCGGACTTGATGATAAAGCCGGAGATCACAGCGCCCACATAAGATTCCAGGGACAGGCCGGTGGTCAGGAAGAGGATGGCCGAGATAAGCACGGAGAAGGAAAGCACGGCATCGAACATGGCATCCGCGCCGGACGCGATAAGGGAGCCAGAATTCACTTTCTCCCCCTGGGCCTTTACATATTTTCCCAGGACGATCTTCACCACCACGGCTGCGGCAATGATGATGAGGGCCACCATTCCATAGTCCGGTTCTTCCGGATAAATTATCTTCTTGACCGATTCAACGGCGGAGGTAATGCCGGCATAAAGCACAATCCCTGCCACGATCAGGGCGCTGAGATATTCAATCCGGCCATAGCCTAAAGGGTGTTCGCGGTTGGGCTGCTTCCCGGCCAGTTTTGTGCCTACAATCGTGATGATGGAGGAAAGGGCATCGGACAAGTTGTTGACGGCATCCAAAATCACGGCAATGGAATTGGACATGAGGCCGACGGCTGCCTTGAAGGCGGCCAGCAGCACATTGGTCAGGATGCCGATGATGCTGGTTTTGATAATGATGCGATCCCGCCGGGAGGCGGCCCTTTCTTTGGTTGCGATATTGTCAGTCATATGATATCTGCTCCTTTAGCATTAACGATATATCTTCTCTCTATGATGTTTCGACAAAAAGCCCGAAACGCCTTCACGTCGTCAGGATTTGACATGGTGGATTTGATGAAACGTCCATGAGCGCATTGGGAGGTGATAAAAAATTATTAAAATTATCAGAAAATCTCACAAAGAGGTGATTAAAGTCACATCATGGTGAGATTTTTTTTGTTAAAATTAGTATAATTGGGAAGAGTGTAAGCAGTTATAAATGGATACGGAAAAGGGGAGTGTTGAAGGTGAATGGACAAGAAACGATTGCCAGCATTATTCGCAGGTTATTGAAGCAGGTTTTTCTCATGGTGGTGGCAGTAGTGGCCATTGTGGGTGTAAGTCTTTATTTTTTCACCAGCTATGTGGCGCTGGTAAATGATGCCGGTGTCGTTCGCGGTGGCAGCCAGCGCATTGTGAAGCAGGTCCTGGCGGGAGCCGATGCCTCCAAGACCACGGAGAAGATTGAAGGACTGCTGGCAGGCATGAAGAGCCGGATGCATATCGGCAGTTTCCCTGACCGCCGGGATGAGGTGGAAAAGTATTGGCAGGGAGAGGTGAAACCGGCCATTGAAGCCTACAAGCAGACGAAAAATCCCGAGCAGCTGCTGAGCGTCAGTGAAACGTATTTTGATAAGACCAATGCCATGGTGGATTCCGCCCAGCTTATGGTGGATGTGATGGCTGTGATCCTCTATATCCTGCTGGCCGGTTTTATTGCCGCCGTGTATTTCGTGCTGAAGCGGGTTACGGCCATCTTTGAAGAACGGGTGGTGCAGCCCTTGTCGGCACTGGAGGGCAGCATCAACCAGCTGGCCCGGGGCCATATGACGCAGAAATTCACCTATCCCCGGGAGGATGAGATCGGAGCGCTGTATAAGCTGCTGAACGAAATGCGGCAGGAAATCCTGGGCTATGTCAAGGACATCGAAAAGAACCTGGATACCATGGCGAATGGGGATTTGGTCTCCACTACGGATATGCAGTACATTGGCGATTATGCGCCCATCCAGCAGAATATCCAGCATATCCGGCAGGCCCTTTGCCGGGAAATGCAGAGCATGGGAGAAATGGCTGCCATGGTGGCGGTCAGTGCGGGGGAAGTCTCCAAGGTTTCCCAAAGTCTGGCCGAAGGTGCTATGAGTCAGAATGAGACGGTGCAGGATCTGCAAAACAAGATTGGCGAGGCCATTGCGGAAAATGCCAAGGTGGAGGCCTATGTGGAGGAGGCCTTGGAAGCCCGCCGGGTTACGAAGGCGCGTATTGACCAGAGCCGTCAGCAGATGGACAATGTGGTGGCGGCCATGCAGGAAATCGGCGAAGCCTCCAAGGAAATCCGCTCGATTTTGGGAACCCTGGACGAGATCACGGGGCAGACTGCCCTGCTGTCCCTGAATGCTTCCATTGAAGCGGCCCGGGCCGGCGAAGCGGGCCGCGGCTTTGCGGTGGTGGCAGAAAATGTGCGGAAATTGGCCGAGCAGTCTGCTGATTCCACTCAAAATATCCAGCAGCTTATCTCCAATGCCCTTGCGGCCATTGACCGGGGGACGGAAGTGGTGAACAAGGCCGCAGAATCCCTGGCGGGGACCTCCCAGAACACCGCCGTGGTGGATGCGGCTTTCCAAAAGATGAAGGAACAGAGCCTTACCCAGCAGGGGAAGATGGAAGAAGTTGGTGCTCTTTCCCAGGATATTTTGGGCGTGGTTACTGACAACTCCGCTGTTTCGGAGGAATGCGCGGCTTCCAGCACGGAACTGTCCAATTTCTCCGATTCGCTGAAGGAGAGCGTGAACAAATTCCGTACCAGCTGAAAGAACGCTGGAGGATAAATGGGGAATAGGAAAGGCAGGGAGGTTTATGGCTATTTGCAGCATGATTGTGAAGAGGAAAGAAGAGGAAAAGGAGAGTGTGCGGGCTTATCTGGAAAGTCTTTCCGGCATCAGCGTGGAGCAGGAAACGCCCCAGGGGGAGTTCATTATTCTGGTGGAGGCAGCGAATTTGGGAGCGCTGCACCAGATCGGTCAGGAAATCGAGCAGGCTGAAGGGGTGCTGGGGCTTTACCCCAGTTATATCACCACAGAGGATGAAGAAACGCAGCCGTAAAAAATCATTGTGGTGACTATGGCAACATAAAGGGTTAAGCAAAAATGATATAATCATGGGAACCCTACGGGGTATCGGCAGGATGAAGGAGGGATGGCATGGATAGGAGGACGCTTATCAAAATGGCCCTGGGCGGCGGAATCCTGGGATTGCTTTTGGGAAGCAGCAAAAACAGTAAAAGCGGTGAAGCAGGTGAGGGCTTTATCCGTCCTCCCGGGGCAGAGCCAGAGGAACTCTTTCTGGCCACCTGCGCCCGCTGCGGCAAATGTGCCGAGATCTGTCCGCTGGGCTGTATCAAAATTGCCCATGGGGAACAAGGTCTGGCCATTGGCACACCCTACATCGTGCCCTTGGAAGGGTACTGTGACCTTTGCCTGAAATGTGTGGAGGTCTGTACGGCAGGTGCTTTGAAGCCGGTGGAGAAGGAAAAAGTCCGCATGGGGCTGGCGGAGATCGACAAGGATATCTGCCTGGCCAGAAAGGGGGAGGATTGTCGGGTCTGTCATGGGAATTGCCCCTTTTATGACAAGGCCATCAAGCTGGAGAGCTATAAGTATCCCACTGTGGATCCGGATTACTGTACCGGCTGCGGCCGCTGTGAGAACGTCTGCATTGCCAGCCCGCAAAAAGCCATAACCGTAAAGCCCAGGCGGGATTGAGGAAGGGGGTGCAAGCAAAGGATGCAGGTGCGAATCATTCGTAAAATTGTCCAAATATTTTTTCTAGTCTTGTTATTGCTGCCCATCTGGTATACGGATCTGCTCTGGTATGGCACGTATATCTCGGCAGACCTTATGGGATTGCAACTGACCGATCCCTTGACGGCATTGGAGATCACTTTGGCGGGCAAGTCCCTTTGGCTGCCGCTGCTGTTGTCAGCTTTGCCGTTGACGTTATTGGCTGTGCTGTTGGGGCGGCTCTTTTGCAGCTTTGTCTGTCCCCTTAATTTTCTGCTGGAGCTGATTCCTGTGAAGCGCAGGCAGGTCCTTAAGGAGAAAAGCCTGCCGCTGGCGGCCTTGGGGATAACGCTTCTTTTGTCATTGATCCTTTCCCTGCCTGTATTTGACACCGTCTCACCGGTATTTGCCCTGATGCGCGCCCTGCTGTTCGGCGTGGGGCTGGAACTTGTCCTGCTGTTGCTGGTGCTGGCCGCGGCGCTGATCTGGGGACAGAAAATCTGGTGCCGCACCCTTTGTCCGCTGGGCGCCTTGTACGGTCTTTTGGGTGCGAAGCGGATCTTGAAGGTGCGTGTGGAGGAAAGCAAATGTACCCACTGCGGCAAATGCGCTGCCGTTTGCAGCATGGGCACCGCGCCGGGACGAGAGAATCTGGCGGACAATATGCTCTGTACCAATTGTGGGGATTGTATCGACGTTTGCAGGGAGAAGGCCTTGCATTATAGTTTTAAGGGAAAAAATACGGAGTCATAAGCAAGGAGGAGGGAGAAACATGAGTTTGGGTGATAAGTCGATCAAACTGAAGCATCTTGCCATAGCAGGAATCGCCTGCATTGTGGCCTTTGCAGGGGCCTATGGCATGATCGAGGCCACGAATCAGAATACGTTCTGTGGGGAGCAGTGCCACGAGATGGACCCCATGTATGTGACTTGGCAGCATTCCAACCATAAGAACGTGGATTGTGCGGACTGCCATGAGCAGCCAGGTTTTACGGGATTGGTGCAGTCCAAGATGAAGGGCACCAAGGAACTGTTCCTGCATGTGACGGGCAATGTTCCCGACCCCATCAAGCTGCAGAACACCAATGAAGTGAACTGCTATAACTGTCATCAGGACAAGATCAAGGAGGCGGAGATTGCCGGGCCGCGCAAGGATCCCCATACCGCCAAGCATTTTGAAAATGGCATGAACTGCGTTACCTGTCATTCCGGCATCGTGCATAACGAGGCAGCCAATAAGACGCTGCCCAGCCGTGAGCGTTGCTACACCTGCCATCTTGATGCCATGGGTTCACTTTGAGGGAGGGTCGGACGATGAAATTTTCCAGAAGAGATTTTTTGAAGGCGATGGCCATGTCAGCGGCCATGCTGGCCACAGGCTGCGGCACGAAGCGCGATCCACATAAAGGTCCCGTGGAGCAGAAGGATGCGGAAAAATGGGTCAAGGGCGTCTGCCGTTACTGCGGCACGGGCTGCGGCGTATTGGCCGGGGTGACCGGCGGCAAGATCGTGGCAGTGAAGGGCGATCCCGATTGTGCGGTCAATAAAGGGCGTCTTTGCGTCAAGGGGATACTGCTGCCGAAAATCATGGATACCCCCGATCGGCTGAAAAAGCCTTTGATCAAAAAGGACGGCAAATTTGTCGAGGCCAGCTGGGATGAGGCCATGAATCTGGTAGTGGAAAAATTCAAGGAGGCCATCGCCAGCTACGGGCCGGACTCCGTGGGCTTCTACGGCTCCGGCCAGACCTTTGCCGAGGAAACCTACACCATGCAGAAGATTTTCCGGGCAGGCATTGGCACCAACAATGTGGAGGGCAACCCACGCACCTGTATGGCCAGTGCTGTGGCAGGTTTTGTCACCACCTTTGGGGCGGACGAGCCCATGGGCACCTATGCCGATATTGAAGCCGCAGATACCTTCTTCCTAATCGGCTCCAATTCCGCCGAGGCCCATCCGGTGCTGTTCTCCCGCATTGTGGACCGCAAGAACAGCGACCCCAATGTGAAGATCATCGTGGCGGATCCCAGAAAGACCCGCACAGCGGATGTGGCGGACTATTATCTGCCCTTTATCCCCAGCCGGGATCTGGCCCTGATGAATGCCATGGCCTATGTCATCATTGAGGAAGGTCTGACCAATGAGAAATTCATTGCGGATCATACGGAATTTATGAAGGGAGCCAGCGACAAGCTCACCTATGATGAGTACAAGGCTTTCCTGCAGGATTATACGCCGGAGAAGGTGGAGGCAGCCTGCGGCATTCCTGCGGCAACGATTCGCGAGGTGGCCAGACTCTTTGCGGATCCCAAGCGCAAGACCATGTCCATGTGGTGTATGGGCTTCAACCAGCGCACCCGGGGTGTATGGGCAAATAATCTGGTGCACAATCTGCACCTTTTGACCGGCAAGATCTGCAGCCCGGGCAACACTCCCTTCTCCCTGACGGGACAGCCCAGCGCCTGCGGCAGTGTCCGGGAGACCGGCGGCCTTTCCCATATCCTGCCGGCCCATCGCTTTGTGGCCAATGAAAAGCATCGGAATCAGCTGGAGGAAATCTGGGGAATCCCGAAAGGTACGCTGCCTTCCAAGCCCGGCTATCATACCCTGGAAATGTTCAAGGCTGCGGTCACCGGTGACCTCAAATGCCTCTGGGTCATGACCACCAATCCGGGCCAGTCCCTGCCGAACCTCAACTACTATCGTCCCGGCATGGAAAAGGTCTTTATGGTGGTGTCCGAAACCTATCATCCCACCCGCACGTCGGAACTGGCAGATGTGGTATTGCCCGCTGCCCTCTGGATGGAAAAGGAAGGCGTCTATGGCAACGGCGAGCGCCGTACCAACCATATTGCCAAGGCCGTGGAACCGCCTGGCGAAGCCCGGCCGGATCTGCAGACCATCATCGATTTCGGCAAGCGCATGGGCTATGAGCATCTGGTCAAATTCAACACCCCGGAGGAGGTCTGGGCCGAGTATCAGAAATGCCAGGAGGGCACCGATATGCAGATGGCCTCCTACAAGCGGCTGCGGGAAGGCCATGGCTTTACCTGGCCGGTGGCTCCGGATCCGAATTCCTCTCCGGAAACCTATATCCGCTATGCGGAAGGCTATGATCCCTATGTGAAGGAAGGGGAGGGCATCAAGTTCTATTGCCGGAAGAACAACCGGGCCGTCATCTACGCCCGGCCGCAGATCGATGCCCAGGAAATGCCCGATGCGGAATATCCCTTCTTCCTGACCACTGGTCGCATGCTGGAGCATTGGCATACCGCCACCATGACCGGCAATGTGCCGGAACTCAAGAATGCCGCCCCGGAAATGTATGTGGAAATCAACGAAGAGGATGCCAAGCGCCTTGGCATCAACGACGGGGATTATGTCAATATCACCTCCCGCCGGGCCACCTGCAAGTTCAAGGCAAAGATCAACGGCCGCGGCAAGCCCATGCCGGGCCTGGTCTATGTATCCTTCCATGACAAGGAGGATGACCGCCTGATCAACAAGGTGCTTTTAGATGCCTTCGACCCGGGTTCCAAGCAGCCTGAGTACAAGGTATGCGCCGTGCAGATTTCCAAAGCCTCTTAAAATCTGCCGATAAAATAAAGGTGTCCAGGTACTGTCCTCACATGAGCTGCATGTGAGGTTCAGTGCCTGGACACCTTTTGCTTCTGTCTGGCAGCTGTCTGTCATAGATTTCTCGTTCATTATCTGCTGCTAAAGAGAGTTGAACGGAAATGCCAGACCAGGCTGCTGCCGGCAAAAGCCACGATTATGCCGGCTAGTACATCCGTAGGATAGTGGACACCGGCATAAAGCCGGGAAAAGGCCATGATGACAGCGAAAACCATGAAAAAGTATCGCTGCCAGCCTTGGCAGGTTCGCCAAAGGATAAAGGCTGCGGCAAAGGCACAGACCGTATGCCCGGAGGGGAAGGAAAAGGAATGGGGCAGATGCCCCAAGGGGATGAGGTCGGGCATTTGCAAAAAGGGACGCGGCCGCATGACCAGATGCTTTATGCATGCGGCTATTCCGCCACAAAAGAGCAGGGAGATCAAGGCCAGTATTCCCTGGTGTCTGGTCGCTGGGCGAAGGGCCAGAACAATGGTCATGGCGATCCAGATGGCTCCATAATGCCCCATATTGGTAATCAGCATCAGAATGGGCGTCCATAGATCCGCACGGATATTTTCCTGTATGAAGATGAGTATTGCTTTGTCCATAAGTTACCTCGTTTTGCAGACTGTACCAGAATGATATGTTCGCCCATTATAGTGCAATCGTGATCACTTTGTCAATGCATAAAAACACAGGGGAGGATTATTTTCTCCACAGAAATCCTTGCAAAATGCAGGCAGCAGCCTGTCCCCACTTTTACTGGAAACTCATATGGCCCCTGGCCATAATACGGAAACCCTGCCGGTCGACCTGAGTACCATTGACCCCTTGGGGGTAATCATTTTAGCTGCTTCCCTGGTGGATGTGCGCAGGAAAATCGGCGTGATAAAGCTTTTGGCTGGCACAGGCGTAGCGGGATTGGTGCTGGGCATAATCCAGCAAAACCTGCGCTGATATTTCACTCCAGCGAAAAAGTGATTGAATCACGAACTTTTGGCTGGTATATTGCTATAATCATAACAAGTTCGAAGAAATGATACGCATTTGGAGGTATGATTATGGCAAAATACATCGTAGTTGGCGGCGTGGCCGGCGGCGCCACAGCAGCTGCCCGTCTGCGGCGGCTGGACGAAGCGGCAGAAATCATTCTGGTGGAGCGCGGCGGCGATATTTCCTTTGCCAATTGCGGCCTGCCCTATTATGTGGGAGGCGTTATTCCACGGCAGGAAGATTTGCTGGTGATGACGCCGGCCAAATTCCGCGGGCTTTTTAACGTGGATGTGCGGGTGCAGAGCGAAGTCGTAAAGGTGGATACGGCAGCCCGTCAGGTAACCATTCGCCACGGCGAGGAAGAATATCCGGAAAGCTATGATGCATTGCTGCTGTCCCCTGGTGCCCAGCCCCTGCGGCCACCGATTCCGGGCATTGACCATGAACGCATTGTAACCCTGCGCAATGTACCGGATGCTGCGGTCTTGAAGAAGCTGGTCGGGGATTATCCCCAGGGGCGTGCCGTGGTGGTCGGCGGCGGTTTCATCGGCGTGGAAGCGGCGGAGAATCTGCAGGCTCAGGGCCTGTCCGTGACATTGGTGGAAGCAGCACCCCATATTCTGGCTCCCTTTGATACGGATATGTCAGCCCTGGCAGAAGCTGAACTGCGCCAGAACGGCGTGAAGCTGCTGTTGGAGCAGGGCGTACAGGAATTCCTTCATCATGAGGATGGCACCATTGGCGTTAAAATTCCTCAGGAAGTGCTGACGGCTGATTTTGTGGTGCTGGCCATCGGCGTGCGCCCGGATACGGCATTCCTGCAGGATAGCGGCATCGAGCTGGGGGAAAGGGGGCATATTTTAGTTGATGAATATATGCAGACCAGCGCCCCGGCAGTCTTTGCCGTAGGTGATGCGGTAATGACCTTTGACGGCCTGACGGGGAAGAAGGCGGCGCTGCCTTTGGCTGGTCCCGCCAATCGTCAGGGGCGGCTGGCCGCTGACAATATTGCCGGCAAAAAACGCAAGTATGCCGGCGTGGTCGGCAGTTCAGTGCTCAAGGTCTTTTCTTTGACTGCTGCCGCTACCGGCAAAAACGAGCGGGCCTTGCAGCAGGCGGGGCTGGTTTATGGCAAGGACTATCGTTATACCATCACTTATCCCAATGACCATGCGTCTTATTATCCCCAGGCGGAGCCCTTCGCCCTTAAAGTGCTGTTCAGCCTGCAGGATGGCAAGGTCCTTGGTGCCCAGGCAATTGGTAAAAAGGGCGTGGATAAGCGGATTGATGTATTGGCTGCTGTTTTGCGTTTAGGCGGCACGGTGTATGATTTGGAAGATTTGGAGCTTGCCTATGCGCCGCCCTTCTCTTCAGCCAAAGACCCAGTGAATATGGCCGGATACTATGGCGATAACATCCTGCAGGGCCTGACCAATCCCCTGCTGCCGGGGGAACTGGCGGCCGAACAGGAACGGGGGGCCTTGATCATCGATGTGCGTCCGCCGGAAATGTTTGCGGCAGGCCATGTAGAGGGAGCAATCAATATCCCGGCGGCAAAAATGCGGGAACAACTGGATAAGCTGGATAAAAAACGGCCCCTGGTGGTCATCTGCAAAATTGGCATGAACGGATATTTCATGGAACGCATGCTGAAGCAGTCAGGCTTTGAGGTTCGCAATATGATGGGTGGTTTCACCTATCTGCAGGGAACTTTGCCGAAATAAAGACAAGACCTTCAGGGTGTTCATATTGCCCTGAAGGTCTTCTTTTGGAAACAGTCGGAGAAGGAGTGCTTTTCGTGCAGGAAGAATGTTTGATTTGTAAGGAAAAACTGGAATATCTTGCTGAAGATGTCATGATGGAATGTGCAATTTGCCATAAGCAGGAGAACAGCAAGACCAGATGTATAAATGGCCACTATGTGTGCAATGAGTGTCATACCCAGGGTATCGATGAGATTATCGGCCTGTGTCTGGAGGAATCCTCGAAGAATCCCCTCCTTATCATCCAAAAGATGATGGATTTGCCCTTCTGTCATATGCACGGCCCGGAACATCATGTTATGGTGGGCGCCGCCTTGTTGACGGCTTATCGGAATGCCGGGGGCGATATTGATTTAGCGGCGGCCCTCATAGAAATGATGAAGCGGGGCAAAAGTGTGCCAGGGGGAGCTTGTGGCTTTTGGGGAGCCTGCGGTGCGGGAATCAGCTCCGGCATGTTCGTTTCCATTATTTCCGGTTCCACCCCTTTGCAGGAACAGCCCTTTGCCTTGTCCCATAAGATGACGGCAAAATCCTTGGGAAGAATCGGAGATATTGGTGGCCCGCGCTGCTGCAAGCGGGATTCCTTCCTGTCCATACTTTCGGCTATAGAATTCGTAAAGGAAAACTTTGGTGTGGAGATGGAAGGCGAGAAAGTCGTATGCAGCTATGTCGGGCAGAATAATCAATGCATTGGAAAACGCTGTCCGTTTTCGCCGTTCAACATAAAATATTAGATTATTCCAATCAGATACTGCACCAGCAGGGACATGCAGACAGGTACGATCATCAAGGCACGGGTCAGCTTTACGATGGTGGCCAGGCCTCCGGCTTCTTCGATGTAAGAATAACCGGCTGCTACCACAGAAGAGGTATCGTTTATCGCGGTACCGGCCCACATGCCAAAGCCCAGGTCGGACATATTCATCAGATGCCCGTGCCGGCGCCGATAAGGGTAGTGGTATTGCGGTCAAGATGCAGCAGTCTGCCTACCCCCCAGGCTGTCATAAAAGCTGTCAGCAGAGTGAAGATCATGACGGAGAAGGACTGGCTGCCGATGTCCAGCACACGGAAGAGATTCATCTCAAAACCCAACAGGATGATGGCATATTGCAGGAGCTCCTCCCCGGCCGCGGTCAGAAACAGCTTCTTGCCCAGCCGTTCAAAGAGCCTCGTCCCATAATGCTCCTCCAGCTCCCGGATGGCCTGACTCACCGAGGGCTGAGAAATATGCAGTTTTTCGGCGGCACGTGTCATGCCATCCTCATCGCAGACACATAAGAAAATCTGGAAATGGCGCAGGGTCATCGGGATACAGGGGGCAACAGTGGTGAGGAAACCACGGTGGTCACGCAGGTTATGTCGGATGGCTCTGTACTTACTACGGTTTACGAAGGCAAGTGCATTGTGTCCCAGAATAAGACCCATGCAGCCAATCCGGAAAAAATTCCCACGATACTCAGTAACCAGGTGGAAAAATCTGGTAAGGCAGTAGAGGGAAACGAAGAGAGTCTTGCCTGTGCGGAAACGGCATCTTTGATGTTGAATATGCTGAAATCATAGGTACCTTGCATCAATAGGGGATACAGTCCGGCACTGGGGTTGATTTGCCCACGATAGCGTGGTAACATAGAAGCATAAGAAATAAACAGGTGCCTGTTGCCACCGGGTAGCAGGAAAGACGCCATATCTTTATCGTTAGGTCAAAAGAAGATAAAGATATGGCGTTATTTATATGAGGAAGAGCAGATGATGTTCAGGAATATGAGACGCTTCAAGCAGCAGATTACCGAAGAGGAATGCCGTGAGGTATTGAAAGATGCCAAGAGAGGTGTACTCTCCCTGCTGGGGGAGGATGGCTATCCCTATGGCCTGCCCATAAACCATTGGTACTGCGAGGAAGATGGCAAGTTGTATTTCCATGGAGCCAAGGCAGGACACAAAATCGAAGCCATCAAAAAATGCGATAAGGCCAGCTTCTGTGCTTATGACGAAGGTTATCGCAAAGACGGGGAATGGGCTCTCAATATCAAGAGTGTTATCGCCTTCGGCAAAATCCGCCTGGTGGAGGACGAAGAAGTGGCCCGCAGGATATGTACGCATCTCGTAGGCAAATTCACCGACGATCAGGAATATCTGGAGAAGGAATTAAAAAATGCCCTGCCGCGGGTGCAATGCCTGGAGATGAGCCTTGAGCATATGACGGGCAAGCTGGTAAATGAGTCATAAGGAAGATAAAGCAGAATAGAAGTAAAGTAAATGATTACCATAGCGGAATTAAAGACAGGTGTTATTTTCGGGGATAATGATACTGATGAATATGTTTATATGCCTGCCAGTGAAATCGGTGTGGAAAATCCCTTGTGTGTTTACGAAAACAACGGGACGCGCTGATGTAGATTTGCCAGAGGCTCTGCGGCTCATCAGGGTGCGGGCCTTGCGGCAGGTAAAGCACCCTGTTTGGGGAAGAAGTTCCTGCTGAAGAGGTGGCACAACAGGAGGGCTGTATGGATTGGCTGAATGCATATAGGAACCCCTGGTGGTTTTCAGTTGAAAAATCGAAAGAAAAAGTTTAAAATAATTCGGGATGAATTTCATCCCGAATTATTTTTGACAGATTTAGCTTGAGGTGAATGATTTATTGAAAAATATAAGAATTTTTTGGGGGAATCCCCCAGTCCCGGTAGTGAAATTGTGGAAAAACGCATTTGCACAGTCAACAGAGGGGATTTTTCTGCTCTATCTGATAACTTCTGTAATTGTCGAATCCGTCAGGAATAACAGCCTGACCTATTCGTGGATTGAAATCCTGCTTATGGCGGTGACCATGGGAACCATTCGCCGGTACTATATTCGGCATAAGCGCATCTATCTCATGGTGTTTGAAAACGTTTGGCATCGCCTGAACCGCTACATGGCTACACCCTCTGAGGCCGTGGATAAGAAGATACAGGCACTTACCAATCAGGCCTTGGAGGCTAGAAGAAACGGCCATCTGCCAGGATTTGCGGCATATCTGTCCAGTGTGGATTATACTCGTTTGGAGAGTATGTCTCAGAAGATTGTCGAGACGGCAAGAAGCAAGGGGCGTTACTGGGACACCTTTATATTGATTTGCATCGTGTCATATGCAATCGTAACGATTGGAACGATGATCAAGGATTTTCTTTGATCCCTGCCAGAAATGCTGGAATGACGAAAGCCCTCAGCTGACGCAGAGGGCTTATTCGTGATGATGATATAGTAGTGGTCTTAACCGCTGGGAGGCGTAAGACTGCGAAAACACCAATGAGCTTTTGCAAAGCTATCCGGGGTGCAACGGCATCAAAACAGGCTATACACGGGCTGCACAGTGGTGTCTGGCAGCATCAGCCCAAAGGGATGACAGGGAATATATCGTAGTCATCATGCATGCGCAAAGCGATGAAGATCGTTACCACGATGCGGCTGCACTGCTGGATTATGCTTTTAGCAAAGATTTGCAAGAATGAAGGTTTACCAATCCGGGATGAACGCTGTTAGGCGTCCTGCCAGACTTGCTCCGCGATATGACGGAGCAGGCGGATTTTCGCCCATTGCTGTTCTTCTGTAAGAAGATTGCCCTCTTCTGTGGAGGAGAAGCCGCATTGAGGACTCAGGCAAAGCTTATCTAACGCAACGTATTTGACTGCTTCCTGAATGCGGGCAATGATATCCGCTTCTTTTTCCAGCTCGGGATATTTGGAAGTAATCAATCCCAGGACAACCTGCTGGTCCTTGATGAAACGCAATGGTTCAAAGCCGCCGGAACGCTCGGAATCGTATTCCAAAAAGAACCCATCCACCATGCAGCTGCCAAACAGGATTTCCGCCACCGGCTCATATCCGCCGGAAGAAAACCAGGTTGAACGGAAATTGCCACGGCAGATATGCATGGTGATTTTCATGTCCTGAGGTTTAGCTTCCAATGCGAGGTTGATCATCTTTACGTATGCTTCTGCAATCTGATCGAGGTCAAAGCCGCGTTCTTTATAGATTTTGCGCTTTTCGGTATCGCAGAACTCGCCCCAGGAGGTATCGTCGAATTGCAGGTAGCGGCAGCCTGCATCATAGAGGGCTTTGATGACTTTCTGATAGGCTGAGGCGATATCGTGATACAGTGCAGCTTCCTCTGTGTATTGTGGAATAGGGGTATAGTCCGTTGCCCGCACGCAGCAAATCAAATGGAGCATCGCCGGCGAGGGGAGCGTGAACTTCACCAGCGTGTCGCCGACAGCTTCCTTCAGGAAGTGGAAATGCTCAAGGAAGGGATTTGTATGCGGATCAAAATCTATCGTATCCACGATTTGGATTGTTGCCGCTTTGGGCTGTTTTCCCTTAAACTTGACAGACCATTGTTCTGCCGGCACTTCTTCGATGCCTTTCAGGCTGGCCAAAAAGTCAAGATGCCAGTAACGACGGCGAAATTCGCCATCGGTCACAGCCTTTAACCCCAGTTCTTTTTCTTTTTCAATCAGCGAACGGATGGATTCATCCTCCGCTGCCTTCAGTTCAGAAGCTGAGATTTCGCCGGCGGCAAAGGCTGCCCGTTTTTGCTTCAACTGTTCCGGCCGCAGGAAACTGCCAACGATATCATAACGAAATGGTGCTTGTGCTTTACTCATAAATAAACACTCCTGTTCTGTTCAATCAATATAAACGAAATTCATTTCTTTGTTGAACAGAGTATAGCACAGACCGCGTGGTTATCGTTAATACAGAAAAACTCTCACGGGTTATAGCTTTTGGCTATAACCGGCGATATAATCCTTCAGCAGTTCAAGATATCGTTTGCTCATTGCCGATAAAGGCAGGCCTTTGGGATAGATGAAACCAAGTTCCATATATTCCTGGCTGGCCAGTGGAACCGCGACGATTTCGGTGCCGTTGAGGTCGCTGGACAGGATGCCGGAGGAAATCGTGTACCCATCTAAGCCAATCAATAGATTGAAGAGCGTGGCCCGGTCTGTTACCACAATGCTCTTGGGAACCTGTTCGGTGCTGTGCAGCTCCTCGGAAAAATAAAAGGAGTTCTTTGTCCCCTGTTCGTAAGTAAGACGCGGATAGGGCAGCAAATCCGCCAATGTTACGGACTCTTTCTGGGCAAGGGGATTTTTCCGGCTTACAAAAACGTGCGGCGAGGCCTTGAACAGCGTACCAAAAGCCAATTCCGCTCCCTGCAGGATATGATTCATGATTTCCCTGTTGAACTTACTCAAGTATAGAATGCCCAGCTCACTGCGCCGCGTTCGTACCTCTTCGATGATGTCTGCCGTTTGCGACTCGCGCAGGGAGAATTCGTATTCATCTTTGGCATATTCCTGGACCAAAGCCACAAAAGCATTGACCACAAAGGCATAATGCTGGGAGGATATGGCAAAGACACGCTTGATGGGATGGTCTATCTTGTATTGATGCTCAAGCAGGTCTGCTTGTTCCACTACCTGCCGGGCATAGGAGAGAAAACGGCTGCCGCTGTCTGTCAGCACGACACCGCGGTTTGACCGTTCAAAAATACTGATCTGCATCTCTTTTTCCAGTTCCGCTATCGCTTTAGAAAGACTGGGCTGTGAAATGAAGAGTTGTTGTGCGGCCAGGTTCATAGAACCAGCCTGCACGACTTTGATAACATATCGTAACTGTTGAAGTGTCATATCATTCCCTGATCTTTTCTGCCTTGAATACCTTGATGACATACCATAGTTCTGCGGCAATCCGCTAGGGCAATCCTGATTCTGAGACATTTTCCTCTTTGCATATTCAATCGTTCCCTTCTAAACTAAAAAGCAGTTGCATCCCTGACTATTGTACAAGTTGAAATGAATTCTGACAACTTTGGCGGCTGCAGCGAGTGATATCTGCCGTATGTAAAGAATATCGGCCAACAACAAAACTACCAGCTCAATTCGTTCTGGGGGATTTGATTTATATTTCCATGCCAGTTTGGGCCGGGGGATGAAGAAGACGGCTGGCAGGGCTGTGAAGACATAACGCAGGGCCGCCAGTAGCATGGGCGAGATATTGTCCACGCCGACCTTTATGACCGTAAAATTAGCCCCCCATACGGTTATGACCAACAGGGCAAGAAAAATATCACGGATATTCATGATGGATTGTGGTTCTCCTTTTTACGATAGTCGCAGCGTTCGCATTGTTTCAGCATTTTATCATTGTTTTCCAAATAAAAGGGATTGTTGACGTGTGATATGTAAAGGTGTAAAATTCTTACTTAAAATATTGGGCAAGGAGGGATGAACATGGATCAATATGTAACCGGCAGTATCATCAAAAAGCTTCGGGAAAGAAGCAACATGACGCATTGACAGTTAGCGGAACAGCTTGATGTAAGCGATAAGACGATATCGAAATGGGAGACAGGTGCAGTGCGAATATATGAAGAGCCGGATAAAAAGAAACATATAGACCTGCTGCTGTTGGCAGATGAGCAGGAAAGCATGATCGAAAAGTATTTGGCTGAGGGCACGATGTATGTGTTGGAAGATGATGGTATAAAGGCTGAATGCGTGGTCACGGATGAAGGAAACGGCGTGCTGGAAGTAAAGAATCTCGCAGTTTTGCCCCAGGCACAGAGAAAAGGCTATGGCAAAAAGCTCATCGAATATCTGGCGGAACATTATGCAGCGGATTTTGCTTTCATTCAGGTCGGCACGGGGGACAGCCCTCTTACCATTCCTTTTTATGAACATTGTGGCTTTGTCCGTTATGGCGTGAGAAGGAATTTTTTCCTGGATAATTATGACCATGCTATCTTTGAGGGAGGCAGACAGCTTATCGATATGGTTGTCTTGCGCAGGAAGATTGGATGCCAGTAGCGTGGTAACCCGCCTATTTTTCAACCACCGCCTGATCGATTTCCTGCCCGTCTGGCAGGAAGCATTTGATGAGCAGGCGGTTTTCATTTGCCTCTAGTGTCAGGTAATTGTCGGTTTCCGGCTGGGGGGCCACCTTTTCGTCCAAAGCATGGTCAATCCAGAGGCCGGGGTAGCGGACATTGCCGGCCACGCCGGTGAGGATATAAAGGGGGCCGCTGCTATCCCGCTGGAAGTTGCGGATATGTCCCCGGTTGCGGTAGGTGTGCAAATGGGCGGTAAAGACCACATCAATGCCCAGCTCGTCAAAGAGGGGCATAAAGGCCTCGCCCAAACCGGAAATACCCTCTTTGCGCTCGGGCCGCTTGGTAATGCGGTATTGCAGCACGTCCTTATGGATGAGCACAATCTGCCAACGTTTCTTGCTCGCTGCCGCGCTTTTTTGCAGCCATTTTTTCTGTTCTTCCAGCAGGCCGGGCTTGAAGTCTTCTGTCTCATCCCACTGGCTGTTGAGCACCATGAAATGCACGTTGCCATAGTCGAAGTCATAATAATAGCGGGCAAAATCCTTGCTGCCGTTGTCCGGCACGGCAAAGTAATGGAGATAGGCTTCGGGCAGGCGCACCTTCCAGTTCAGGTCATAGGTCTCATGGTTGCCCATCAGGGGAGCAAAGGGGATGCGGTCAATGATTCCGTCTACGCCATTGAACCAAGCTTGCCATTGGGTGTGGTCTTCGCCATTGTCCACGATATCGCCCATATTGATAAAGAACTCCGCATCGGGATTAAGTTTTGCCGCTGTTTGGGCCAGATTTTCCCAGTCACTGTAATCGCTGGACTGGGAGTCGGGGAATAGCAGGCACTTGAAGGCCCTGGTTCCGGCAGTTTTGAGGCTGTGCCAGTCGCTGGCATGGCCTTCCGATACCAGCCGGTACTCGTAGTCCGTTTCCGGGGTGAGGTTATCCAGCCGGGCCAGATACTGCAGGTTCTCCACGCCATCATCGGTGAAAAAGTCTTCCTGTGCATCAATCGTCAGCGAATCATGCTGCCCACTGAGCCGGTACTCCACCTGCGGCTGGGAAAGCCTACTGGCCGCCTGCCACATCAGCACCCGGCTGGTGGCGGCATCCGTTGTTATCATCTGCCGCAGGAATCTGGCCTGCAGATCTTCCGTCAAAGACCGTACGCCCGTGACGGCCTGTCGGTAGAGGGAGCCTTTTGTAAAATAAGCACCTCCGGCCAGCAACAGAGCCCCGGCGGCAATCCCTTTTAGAAACCTGCGGCGTGAGAGCAGGTTTTTGTTCTTTGGTTCGTTTTTCATGCGTTCATCCTCAAATATAAATGATTCATCAACTATACTTTACTACTTGGAGCCAGCTTCAAGTCAAGGAAAATATTCGGAGGATTGTTGGCGGAAATTCTCCAAAAGGCGCAATAAAAGGAAAACTGGTGTCAGCTTGCGGCTGGCACCAGTTTTCTGCACTTGGGGTTAATAGGGAAGATGGGGATTATGATTTTAGTTTTTCCGAGCATTTGAGAATCTCATCATAATGGGAAATCTTGTAGTCCAACCGCTTCAGGGTGGACTGCAAGTTTTCCAACTGTTCCTGCAGGCGGGCACGCTGCTCCACGAGAATATCCTTGCGGGCTGCCTCGGTGCCTTCCTGGAAGAATAAGGCAACGTAATCGATGAGGGCTTCTACCTGAACCCCGGCGCCGCGCATGCACTTGATAAATTCCACCCAGCCGCAGGAGGCCTCGTCAAAATCCCGGATGCCGTTTTCCTTGCGGGGCACATGGGGGATAAGGCCAATGCGCTCGTAGTAGCGGATGGTGTCCGCAGAAAGATCGTATTTTTCGCTGACTTCCTTGATGGTCATGCATATCACCTCGTTGTCCTAACATTATCTTATGGCATCAGTTTAACACTTGGAGTCCACTCCAAGTCAAGAAGAAAATTTTTTGTCAGGACAGGAAAAAGTTAAAACGTCAAGAGGAAGTTTTATCTATGGCAAAACGGGAACACTGGCGTTATAATGAACATCAAGGATAATGCATATAAGATCATAGCCTGCCCGGTCATGCACACGGAGACAAGGGAATTTTACTGCGTGTATCAGGCCTTGTACGGCAGTTATGGCATATATTGCCGTCCCTTGGATATGTTTATGAGCGAGGTAGACCATGAGAAATATCCGCAGGTGCAGCAGGAATATCGGTTTGAGAGAAAGCAGGTATGAATGGAGTGGGAACATAAATCCCATTAGAGATTGTCAGGAATAAAATAGGTAAAATAATAGAGCCGCCTGAAATCTCAAGCGGCCCTGATTCTTACTTACTGACCTTTTCCCAGTAGTTGATGCGAAGAACGTCGCCCTTCTGCATATCCCTGGTCAAGAGCCAGTCATTGAGCTCCCTGATACCCTCACGGAATTCGTTAATATCACGTTTTCCATAGGTATTCTTCTGTAAATAGGTTTCAGCAACACTCTGAAGAGTGTCACCTTCTTGAACTTCGTAGGAAACATGGACTACCGTCCAAGAGCGATGATCCACTTCGGCGGCCTCGCTAACGCTCCCTACACAGACAAACAAAGCCGCCATCAATACGATAACCACTTTCCTCATCTTCTTACCCTCCTGGGCTAACCCAATAATAAAATATGTATGATTACTATGAGATAGAATATTCTATCTAAGAATATCATATCTTTGTTAGTTTTCAATGTCAATAGTTGTTTAAAAAATATTTTTCATACAGCAATAGCCTTAACATAGACATTGAACTTAGCATAAAAAGGCAGGGTCGGATGTTAATTATTAACATCCTGGGCTGGGGGTGAAAACGTAGGGGGATGCTGTATAGTGTCAGCGATGGCGTGATGCGGATGTAGTGGAATATTCAGCTGCCAGTAAGAAGGAGATTGGTCGTTGACACGGAATTGTTAAAAGGGATAAGAAAATAGAGGCAGCAGCGCTAATGAGGGGGGCAACTTAATGCTTCAGGTCTATACAGGAAATGGCAAAGGAAAGACTACAGCGGCTATTGGACTGGCTATTAGGGCATTAGGGGCTGGCAAGAAAGTCTATGTCATGCAGTTCATGAAAAGCCTTTGCTATAGTGAGCAGAAGGTACTGCAGGGATTTGCGCCTGTGCTTACATTAAGAACCAGTGGTAAGCCGTTTTTCATTGCAGAAGAAGGAACCTTAAGCAAAGAGTTACAGGATAAATATGGGGATACTGTCGTGATATTTCCTAAGGGAAAGCCTCCACAGGACTATATTGAACTTATAAATACAGGTTTTGCTGAAGTGAGAAGAGCAGTCAGCCCTATATTGGAACATGCAATGAAATCAGCGAAGCTCCGGAAATTAAAGTGGAGGTCAACATCCGGAAGGAGGCGCTTCAGGAGACATTAAACGCAATCCGTGAGGTTCATCCTTACGAAGAGCCTGTAATCAATGTAATCCCGCTGTATACGTAGAGCCCATTACAGATAAGGTGGTGGAAAATCCATGAGGCTTTTTATCAGCATTCAATTTACGGAACCAGTGATAAATGCTTTGGAGGCTTTTCAGTCGCGACTAAAAGATTCTGGTGTGGAAGGATATTTTGCTGTCCGGGAAAATCTGCATTTAACGCTGGCTTTTATCGGAGATTACGGGGCACCAGATGAAGTCATGGATGTTATAGAGACCGTTCCGTTTGAGCCTATGACCATGAAACTCAACGGTATGGGGAGTTTCGGCGATGTATATTGGGCTGGAATAGAACAGAACACCAGCCTAGATAATTATGTCAGGAGGCTGCGCAGGGCTCTGGCTGAGCATAAAATTCCCTATGATCGCAAGCGGTTCTTCCCGCATATTACGGTAGTTCGCAAGGCAATCTATCGTGGCAAGACTGTTTTGCCTCAGGTCGAGCCGCCGCAGGGCAAGATGGTTATAGAACACATTTCCCTAATGAGATCAGAACGTGGCAAGCATGGCATGATTTATACGGAGATTGGAATCTAGTGGTCAAGCATTTTTGTAACACTTGTGTCTTAATAATTGCTGATTCCTGTCCTGGCGAGTCCATTGTGCTATTGAACATCGCTGCCAGCGATAGCCTTGCTTTCAAGCCCAGCGTGAAATACTGATGGCGAAAAAAGAGCCAGCCATAAAGACTCATAGTGTCAGCTTTTTCCCTGCTCAACACTTTGGATTTCTTCCTTAGATGCGCATTTTAGTGCATAGGTATCAAATGCTGGAGAATCAGGAATCCGTATTTCTAAGCTGGTAATTTTGCAAAATGAAGCATTTCCCCTGGTCATGCTGATATCAAATACATGCCCGCCTTTTCTTTTATCCTCTGAGAGAAAATGCATATGCCATCCCGCTGCATTAATTCCATCCATATAGTCAGGGTAATATACGCATACCAGTGAGCCTTTTATATTTTCAAAAATAAACGCTTTCTGGGTGATACTTAATGCGTCTTTCAGTGTCACATGATGAGCTTTCGTTCCTGATTCTGACCGTGCATCTACCCTTGAGAATTCTCCGTTGATTCGAACTGCATACATGGAATTAAGACCAAATTCTTCCTCGATACGAAGCGTCAGCCATTCCTTTATCTGTTCGATAGTATCCATCTTCTCGAATGTCTCTGTTCTATGTGATTGGAAACAGCAAATGGAAGCAAATGGCACGCCTCTTTCATTCTCAGCAGGAACCACTTCTCCGTTATTTTTGGCGCGATAGCATTTTCCGTCGAGAACAATCATTTCTCCATCCACATCTTCAAAAGTTCCAAGACCAAGATTCCCGTGCTGAAGCAGTTCTCCTACTGTTATCACGGATTTTGAAAATCCCAATGCTAAAGCCTGCAGTGTAGATACCTGATAATATTTCACGAAGTTTTGCTCCATCATAGCATTCTCCTATTTCTAACTGATCGCGTTGCCTTGAAAATTATATGCCTAAAGTCCGGTAAAAGCTTTCATCGATAACACGGCGATATTCTTTTAACACGGGGCTATAGCCCTTGGTGTCATTGAAGAATCGCATTTTATAAGCGGACACAAAAGCAACTTCAGCAGCATGAGGAACGAATGGGTTACCTTCAGCATGACTGTAATCGTGATGGATGTTCCAATCCATCCAGCCATTTTGGCGAAGACATGCCACAGATTTCCGTTCCCAATTATAGCGGAAGTAAGCAGTGAAGTTACCAATGACTTTATATGGACCGCCTACATAGGTTTCATGCTTGCTCCAGTACTCATCGGAAAACTGAATCCGAATGATATTTATGGCGATTTGATAGTTGGGGGGATTGTAGTTTTGAACAACAACAGATGACCTGTCAGCATAAGTGCCAACGCCCATACCACCGTCGACACATACATAATTGCCATTGTCGAGTGTATCAGGATATAAACTACTGGCACTGGCTAACATACAGGGGAGCAGCAGAAGCATGGTAAAGAGCCATGCTTTTAGCATTTTTCGCATAGGTATTCTCCTTTCGTGTGTATAGATGACTTTGAATCGGGATATAAATTCTAGGCTGATAATAAAATGTCCTGCAAATAATGTAAAGGAGGCTTCGAAAACGAAGCGTAAATTTTGGAATGGCATGGGTTAAAGGCGCGTGCTTTTTCCTTTTGCCGTTTAGAAATTTTTTTCGTAAGGGGTATTGACTTGAAGTTCACTCAAGGGTATAGACTTACAGGCATCAGTTGAATGAAAGATGTTTGTAAAGGAGTAAATTCATGTATTTAGAGAAAGTCAATAGTCCTCAGGATATTAAAGGTTTTTCTGCAGAGCAGCGCAAGGCACTGGCACAGGAAATGCGGGATGCCATGCTGAAACGAGCCAGCATCCACGGTGGCCACTTCGGCCCGGATTTTGGGATTGTGGAGGCGGTCATTGCCCTGCATACGGTGTTTGACTCGCCAAAGGATAAATTTGTCTTTGACATTTCCCATCAGGCCTATCCCCATAAGATGCTGACGGGACGCAGGGATGCTTACCTTTACGAAGAGCATTATGATGATGTGTCGGGCTACACCAACCCGGAGGAAAGCGAGCATGATATGTTCAATGTTGGCCACACATCCACTTCCATCAGTTTGGCCACTGGTCTGGCCAAGGCCCGCGACCTCAAGGGGGACAAGGAGAATATCGTTGCCATTATCGGCGATGGTTCCATGAGTGGCGGCGAGGCTTTGGAAGGGCTGGATACGGCCGGGGAAATGAAGTCCAATCTGATCATTGTGTTCAACGATAATGACCAGAGCATTGCTGAGGTTCATGGCGGCATGTATAAGGGCTTCAAAGAGCTGCGTGATACCAACGGTAAGTCAGAGCGTAATCTGTTCAAGGCAATGGGGCTTGATTACCGGTTCGTCGCTGACGGCAATGATACAGAAACACTGATATCTGCTTTTGAAGAGGTTAAGGATATTGACCATCCGGTGGTAGTGCATATCGTCACTCAAAAGGGAAAAGGCTATAAGTTTGCCGAAGAGAACAAAGAAGACTGGCATTGGCATATGCCCTTTGATATTGAAACGGGCGAGGTCAAGCAGGCGCTGGTTGATCCCTACGCAGAGCAGACCGCCGAAACTTTCCTGCGGCTGGCCAAGGAAGATAAGAAATTCATTGCCATCTCTGCAGCTACTCCAGCCAGCATGGGGCTTACGCAAGCTCGTCGTGAGGAACTTGGAGAACACTACATTGACGTTGGCATTGCTGAGGAGCAGGCTGTGGCCATGGCTTCCGGGTTGGCGCGCAATGGCGCTCATCCCGTATTTGGCGATTATGCTTCCTTCTTCCAGCGCACTTATGACCAGCTGGCGCAGGATGTCTGTGTCAACAACAGCCCCGCAACCTTCCTGGTGTTCTGGGCCTCCATGTACGGCATGAACGATGTGACGCACCTGGGTTTCTATGATATTCCCATGATGAGCAATATCCCGAACCTCGTGTATCTGGCACCGACTTCCCCGGAAGAATATCAAGCCATGCTGGACTGGGCCATTCCGCAGGATAAATATCCCGTGGCTATCCGCGTCCCCCATGCCATGGTGGGCAGCTCCAAGCGTCCGGTGCGCAAGTCTTATGACGAACTCAATCGGTACGAAGTGGTGAAGGAAGGCAGCCATGTAGCCCTGATCGGCTTGGGCAATTTCTATAATCTGGCGGAAGAAGCAGCGACCAAACTCAAAGAACAGGGCATCGTGAAGTGGGGTATGTAGTATTGTACCCTTTCACGATGCCCTTTTCTTGTTCCCCGCTTACGGACTTGAGGCAGGAATCCGGAAAGTGTTGGCGAATATCCACTATAACGGGAGCAAGTATTCATATAGACAAGGATGTTTCCTGGATGGCGAAGCTCAGCTCCAGAAGGGGGCCCATGATAAAGATCTCTTTGCATCTGTTCACCTTAAACGGGTGTGGTGAGAAGGATTTCTACCGTCAGGAGAGGAAGGAGCACAAGGATGAGAAAATCCCAAAAACTGGCAATATTGGCAGCCTTGACAGCAGGGTTAAACTTTTGCGGCCACGTTGAAGCCTATGATTCCGATAGCGTAGATTTTGGCGGCAGGCAATTTATTGACTTTGCCTTTTTAAATACAGGGGAAAAGATTTCAAATATAACCGATGATTCAGGCTCGGGGTACGCACTGCCGCTGAGTCTCAGGGACGCGATAAAATCTGCCACCACCTACTGGTCAGAAATGCTGGGGCCAAGGTCGGGATTCACTTCTCCCTGGCAGATTATAGTTGTCACGCAGGACAACTACCAAAATGCCAATGCTATCACAGCTTCAATTAAAGACGGAACTATGGTTAATGATAACTATGTTGCCCAAATGTTGCAGGGAAAAATGAATCTTGATTATCTGGATATTGAAAAATTGAAAACGGATACTACTGATAAGGTGGGCACATATGCTTTTTCAAGCATCAGCATAGGACAGCATTTTGGTGCCAATCGTGACGGCGCTCCTGAGGGGTGGTGGGTGGATTCGGACACGGTGCTTCCCATCAATGAACAAGCCGCTGATTTTGTCGGCTGCTTCCGTCATGAACTGGTACATGCCCTGGGGGTGAGTGCCAGCACAGAGTATTGTGACTGGAACGGAAAGGCAGTAAAGGAGAAAGTTACCTATGTCGATGGTGTCAGTACGCTGGCCTTGGCCAGATTTACAAATACCGAAGACGAGGACTTTTGGAATCTCCATCTGGTGGACCAGAACGGAAATCATGGCAAGCCAGGTATGATGATCGTGACTACTGAAGGTTTTAACCTTTTAAAGGCAAAGAATCCAGACCTTAAGGAATCGGATTGCTTTATTGTAGATCTGGGAAATTTTGCCTATTTTGTAGGGGACAATGTAACGGATGCCCTGGCAGGGGCAACCTTCAACGGCGTTTCCGGCATACCTACCAACGCTTTTGAAATGAAAAGGGATGGCAGCGCCTATAAGCAAGATTTTGAAGGCTCCCACTTCCAGACAGCTGGTGTGCAAAGCCATCGTTTTTATACCAACTATACCACCTTCATGGAGGTGGAGTTGGCGGCCCTGCAGGATTTGGGCTATGATTTCGACAGAAAGGCGTATTTCGGACGTTCTGTTTATGGCAACGGTTTGACCATCGACAATACCCAGGGATATTCTGCGAGAAATTCTGACGGCACGGCTTATCTTGAAAATACTTACAGTCAGGTTCCTCTGGGAATTGGTCTCCACGTTTACGGAGCGAATAACAATATTACCCAGTCCGCAGATATTTTGACACAAGGCGTTGGCGCAACAGGCATCCGGGTAGATGGCGAAGGCAATACGATAAATGTTCCCGCATCAATTGAAATCCATGGGGACGGTTATAGGGGGAAGGGAATCTTATTTGCCTATGGCCGCCAGCAAAATCTCAATTTGGCGGGAAATGTGACGGCCAATGGGACAGGCGGCAATGCGGTGGAATTCAACTTTGGCTCAAGCTCCAATGGAGCCCTTGATGAATACCGTGGCTCCTACATTCGCTACAGTCGTGGAGTCAGTGCCTACACCGGCGAAATCACCAAGGCGGAAAATAAAGTCCTGAACGATATGAACAGCAACACTTACAATGCCTCAGCCGATGAATTGAAGGGGGAATTGATTACAGACTTCAATTTGTCCGGCAAAATTTCCGGCAGTGAAAATGCAATCTATATTGGCAGAAATGCCTTTGTCAAAAATATCAACGTGAATAAAGGGGCAGAAATAAGCGGCGCTATCACTTCTGATTGGAAGCATTTTTCTGAAGAACAGGGAATTTTCGATACGGAAAAAAACACCACCTATCAGGAACAAAATAGGGACACTAATGAAGTGGAGACAAAGAACGGAATCATCAAGCCCTTGCTGATTCAATATAACGGAGGCGAGTACGCTTATGCCGACTATATCCCCGACTTGGTGACTAACTTGAACTTTGATATGCAGGATGGGGCCATGCTCTATCAAGGAAATGTCAGTGGCTCCGACAATATGAAGATGAACGTGAAGAGTGGCAATCTGGTATATATGGGAACGGCAGATGTTGTTCATTTAAATGTTTCAAAGGGAGCCGGGCTTTTCGGTGGAACCTATACCGTAAATGATATGACCTCACGCATGGCAGAGGGCTTTTCAGATGAGACCACAGGCAAGTTCATTAACCACGGCACCATTGGCGCTTACTCTGCCGATACCAGCATGTCCATTACGGGAAATCTCGTTTCCGATGGTACTTTGAGCGCTTACGGCGGCGGTTCTCAGGGGAATATCTCCGTCAGTGGTACAGCGAATCTGGAGGGCTCCACGATTTCTGCTACAAATGCCCTGCCTGATGAAAACTTGAACGTGCTGAAGGCCGGAACGCTAATAGGTAATTTGGCGAATCCTGACGGAAAGCCCTGTGCTGTAACGGGGATGCTCTCGACCACGGGTTTCATAGAAGGAAACACGTTGAAGGTTCGAACACATTCCGCCAACAATCTCGGAGAAATGACAGCAGAGCAGGCCGATGCCTATGATGCCATGGACGCCATGCAGAAGAGCCTCGTGGGGGATACCCGGCGAAATGAGATGCGTAACCTCTACAGTCTTAGCCCATCAGCTGCGAAACATGCTCTCACGGGAATTGGTTCATCGGCAGCGCCGCAGATGGCTTCCCTTGTCCAGCAGAGCACCGTTGCCGGCCGTGTGATTTCTGACCGCCTGAGCACGGCATTTTCCACCCGGCCAGCGGAGGTGACCGTTCCGGTGAGTCATTTCGCGGATGATGGAGATGAGAAGGGTATCAAGATGAGCACGGATCTCCCCATGGCACAGGATAATAATGCCTGGGTGAAGTTCACCAAGAATTGGGGCAATCTCAGGGGCGGTACAAACTATCATGGCAGCGCCATATCGGGAGGATATGACCGTCTGCTCAACGACAACTGGAGGGGCGGCGTCTTCGTGAGCTACCAGTCAACGGGCTTTGGAGCAGACTCCGGCAAAGGAAGCATCTACGATACGCGGTTTGGCGTTTATGCTGGTTATCATAAGAATGCTGCTGATGCCTATCTCTATGCGGACTACGGCTGGATTCGGAACAAGCTGCATCGCAGTATTGGGACGCTCGGTCTTAGCACAGAGGCGCAGTACGATTCCCAGCTGGCAGAAATCGGAGGAGAGTATAAGTATGACCTCCACGCAAATGACGGCAGGACTTGGCATGTCAGCCCCTACACCAACCTCCAGCTTTCCTGGCTGAATCAGAAGGCCTACGCGGAAAATGGCGCGGGCATCTTCAACCAGCATGTTTCAGGGCAGCACAACACCTATTTTGCGGGACAGCTGGGTGTGGAACTGAAACGTTATCTGAAGTGTGGCAGCTATGGCATGCGCCTGGGGGTGAAGCATGCCTTTGCCGGGGCAGATCCAGAACTTTCCTTTAGCTATGAGGGCAATGACAGCCGGTTCTATACCCTTCGAAACAATCAGGACAGAACCCACTTCATGCTCGCGCTATCCGGAGAGACTGAATTTGCCAAGGGCTGGTTCCTGGATGGCGAAGCCCAGCTCCAGAAGGGTGCCCATGATAAAGACATCTTTGCATCTGTTCAGCTTAAAAGGGTGTGGTGACTCAGTTCATCAAGTACATATGAATTGCCTTGCTTAAATAGGCATAAGGGATTAAATATAATGATTTTTGACCAGTCAAATGACTGGTCAAATTTTTTACAAAATATATTGACATAGTGTCATTATAACCCTATAATACAAAGTGTCAATAAAAGTTACATTGTGTCATTTTACTGCGACGGAGGAATATATATGCCAAAGATATCGGAAGAAGAGATGCTGGCACGGCGGGAAAGTATTGTCGATGCCTGTGCCAAACTGTATGAGACGATGAGTTTCAAGGACATCACCCTGAAGGAAGTTGGGAAGGTCACGACCTTCAACCGCACTGCCATCTACAACTATTTCAACACCAAGGAGGAAATCTTCCTGGCGCTGATGCAGCGGGAGTATGAATTATGGGTGGCAGACTTAGAGGGCATGATGGCAGCGCATGCTGCTATGAGTCGGGAAGAACTGGCCTCTGCGCTGGCACATTCATTGGAGAAACGGCAGCGTCTGCTGAAACTTCTGTCCATGAATCACTTTGATATGGAGGAGAACAGCCGTCATGAGAATCTGGTAGAATTCAAGAAAGCTTATGGTGCTTCCATCAAGGCGGTGCATCGTTGTCTGGATAAGTATTGTCCGGAGATGAGCGAGGAGGAAAAGACAAGCTTCCTTTATGCCTATTTTCCCTTTATGTACGGCATCTACCCCTATGTGATGGTTACCGACAAGCAGCGGCAGGCCATGGAGGAGGCCGATGTAGGTTTTCGTTACTATTCGATTTACGAAATCACCTACAACTGCCTGCGCAAGCTGCTAGGCGTCGAGAAGAGCGTGTAAGATGGACCAAATCCGTTGAATGTGTAAGGAGGAGCGAAAATGAAAGTTTTGGTAATGCATGGCAGCAAGCGCAAGAATGGCAATACGGGGCTGCTGGCTGGTGAGTTTATCCGTGGTGCCGAGGAGGCTGGCCATCAGGTAGAGCGGGTGGAACTGGGCGATATGAAGTTCGGTGACTGTCTGGGCTGTATGGCTTGCTGGAAGAATCCGGGTAAGTGTGTGCAGAAGGATGATATGACAGCGGTACTGGAAAAATTTGGGCAGGCGGATGCAATCGTGTTTGCTTCTCCCATGTATTTCTTTTCCTGGACCAGCCTGATGAAGCGTGGCATCGACAGACTGTATCCTTATATGACCATTGCCAAGGATAAGACCTTTTACCTTATCGTGGCAGGGGGCGTGCCGGAAGAAAAGCTTTTTGACAATATGCTGCAGGATTTCCAGAAATATGTGGAATGTTTCAATATGCATGGCGGCGTGAATAACCGCAATGGCGGTCATATCCTGGGCAAGGGCACACTGGCTCCGGGAAATGTAAAGGAAAGTTCTGCCATGCAGGAAGCCTATGAGATGGGGAAGAATCTCGGCAAAAACTAAAGGCTGAAGCCGGTTTTTCATGTTTTAGGAGCTATAGGATAATGAAAAGACGCGATTTCTTGAAAGTAAGCGCCTTGGGCGCATTGGCACTCTTGGGCACAGGTGGCGGTCTGCTCGAAACGGCTGCTGCCTCGCCGCAGGAGGTAAGGCTTCCACGTGGGCGCAAGATTGATATGCATGCTCATGCCATGCTGCCAAGTTATATAGAAGGGTTGCAGGAGCTGGGCATAGATGCGGCAGCGGAGGAAGGCTATCCCTTACCCAAGTGGTCGGAGGAAGCGCATCTGGCCTTCATGTCAGAGGCGGGAATTGACTATACGGTGCTGTCGCAAGCCACGCCGCATATTTACAATGGGGACGAAAAACTGTCCTGCAAGGTGGCACGGCGGATAAATGTGGAAACAGCGGCATTATGTCAAAATTATCCGGACAAATTCGGTTTTGTGGCGGCTCTGCCCTTCCCAGCCATTGATGGTTCCATCGAGGAAATAGCTTACGCTATGGATGAATTAGGAGCCATCGGCGTGAAGGTGCCCAGCAATGCCCAGGGAATCTATCTGGGGGATGAACGCTGGGAGAAAATCTTTGCCGAGCTTGACCGCCGCAAGGCGCTGGTCATCGTCCATCCCAGTCCCGCCCCGCAGCTACCAAGGCAGGGGACGGTAACGGGCAGGGTTATGGCGCTCTACGAGTATCCGGCAGATACCACCAGAGCGATGCTGAATCTGCTCGCCAGCGGCATGCTGGAACGCTATCCCCGGATAAAACTGGTAGTGCCCCATTGCGGCTCCTTCCTGCCCTATATGAAGCAGCGGGCAAAAGCCATGTTTGCCATGCTTGCCGGGATGAATATGATGGAGCCGGTGGATATGGAAAAAAGCATGGGCAATCTCTATTTTGACCTGGCCGGAGATCCCATGCCCGATGCGCTGGACATGCTATTGAAGATTACGGATCAGGAGCATATCCTGTATGGCAGTGATTATCCCTATGTACCAGCACCGGTGCTGCTCCAGAAGAAAGCGGCTTTGGACAGGGAACTTGCCCAGCGTGAATGGCTGGAACAGATATATTGTCAAAATTCGCAAAAGTTGATTTCTTAATAGCGAAAATTTTTTTACTTTTAATATTGACATAGTGTCATTTAGAGAATATAATACAATCATCAAAAAAAGTTACACGGTGTCATTTAAAGCGCGAGAGGAGCATATACAATGAGTGAGAAGAAAATGCCGAAAATAGCTTTGGGGGCCTGGTCCTGGGGTTCTGGTGCAGTTGGCGGTGATCAGGTGTTTGGCAATCATCTGGAAAAGGAAGATTTGCAGCCGATTTTTGACGCGGCCATGCAGAACGGGCTGAACCTTTGGGATACGGCCACGGTTTATGGCATGGGGGCTTCGGAGGATATTCTGGGCAGTTTCGTGCGTCAGGTCAAGGCTGAGGATGTCATTATCTCCACCAAATTCACGCCGCAGATTGCGGGGATGTATGAAGATTCTATGGCAAAGATGGCAGAGGCAAGCTGCCAGCGTCTGGGTATTGATGTGATTGATATTTACTGGATTCACAATCCCATGGATGTGGAGCGCTGGACACCGGAACTTATTTCCCTGCTGAAAGCTGGCAAGGTTAAGCAGGTGGGCGTGTCCAATCATGACCTGTCTCAGATCAAGCGGGCTAACGAAATCCTGCAGGCAGAGGGCTTCAAGGTTTCTGCGGTGCAGAACCATTTCAGCCTGCTCAATCGTTCCTCAGAGCGGGCAGGAATCCTGAAATATTGCAAGGAAAATGATATCAAGTTCTTTGCCTATATGGTATTGGAACAGGGCGCGCTTTCCGGCAAGTACGATACAAAACATCCCTTCCCCGCAGGTTCTGACCGTGCCAAGAGTTATAATCCCATTTTGGCACAGCTGGAAGACCTTACGGCGGAGATGGCAAAAATCGGTGAAGCGCATGGCCTCAGCGTGGCACAGGTTGGCACGGCCTGGGCAATCTCCAAGGGGGTACTGCCCATTATCGGCGTGACTAAGGTACGCCATGTGGAAGACGCGGCCAAAGCTGCTAGCGTAACGCTTGATGCAGAGGAAATTTCTCGTTTGGAAGAGCTGGCGGATAAAGCCAATGTCTCCACCATCCGTGAATGGGAAAAGAAAATGGACTGATAGGGGATAATGTTATTTGATTGGCGACTTAGTGACTTGTACTGCTGAAGTTATTTATGTAGGGCATACTTCCATGGAAGTGGCGGTTAATGTGGAAGTGGAAGTGCTGGAGGCTGACCAGGGACCGCAGCATGCGCTGTCCGCGTATTTCACCATGGTGGCATTAGACCGCAATGGCCGTCCCATGGCCGTGCCGCCGTTGGAACTTGAAACCGAAGAAGAAAAGGCAGCTTTCGAGGCTGCTAAAAAACGCCATGAGCTTTACCATCAGCGAAAAAAACAGCGGGAAGAAGCGGCTGCGCGTGTGATTGGCAAATGAAATAATACTCGACTTGAAGTTCATAAGACAGGAGGATGGCAGGAATGAAATGCAGAGTGGGAAAATTTTTGGCGGCAGGAATTTTAGGCTTTAGTCTGACTTTGAGCAGTTTTACCGCATGGGCGGCACCGGCCTGGACATTGCCGGAAAGCGGACTGAAATTGGATGATGCGGCTAAGCAGGCGCATGTGGCAGCCATGATGGAGTCGCTCAAACATCCAAAAGGAAAGCCCGCACCCTATGAAGCTCCGGATGGCTGGTCTTATGAAACATATGATGCAGGTAATGTGACCATGGAAAAGCTGGTCAATCCTGCGGCTGGCACGGACAGGATTATTTTCCATCTGCATGGCGGCGGCTATATTCTGCCACAGGACAATAATCACCGTCAAATGACGGAAAAGCATGGTATATTGGCCAACGCTCGGGAAATGTATCTGGTGGATTACCGCATTGCCCCGCAGCATACTTATCCTGCTGCTTTGGAGGATGCAGTAGCCGCCTATAAGGATTTGCTGGCCAGCGGCAAAGATGCCAGCAGAATAATCGTTACCGGTGATTCGGCAGGCGGCAATCTGGCTTTGGCATTGTCCTTGTATCTGAAAGAAAACAAACTGCCCCAGCCTGCCATGCTGATCCTGATTTCCCCGTGGACAACGCTGGAAACGAATCTGCCTTCCCGTAAGTATAATGCCAGCAAGGATTTGATTTTGGGCAGTAATAATCCCATTATGTATGGGGAAGTGAAGAACCCTTCCTATGGCAAGGCTTATAAAGCAAAAAATCCCCTGCTGTCTCCACTGAATGCGGACCTGTCCAGCCTTCCCCCAATGCTGATTCAGGTTGGCAGTTATGAACTGTTCTTTGATGAAGGTATTGACCTGGGTAAAAAAGCCTCTATGCAGGGCGTAGATGTAACCATGACGGTTTACCCAGGGATGTCCCATGATTTTGCCCTGCTCCTGCCGGAACTGCAGGATAGCGTGGATTCCTTTGTGGAAATCCGTGATTTTATCAACTGGCATATGAAATGATGATGATGGATTTAATGACGGAGATGGTGTGCATGAAATATACACAATTAGGTAATTCTGATTTACAGGTGTCCCGTATTTGCCTGGGCTGCATGGGCTTTGGCAATGCAGGTACAGGCCAGCACAGTTGGACGGTAGATGAAACAGCTACTCGTGAGATTGTAAAGCATGCGCTGGATGAGGGCATAAATTTCTTTGACACGGCTATTGCTTATCAAAATGGTACCAGCGAAGAATATTTAGGCAGGGCGCTGAATGATTTTGCCAAGCGGGAGGATGTGGTGGTAGCCACGAAGTTCCTGCCCCGCAGCCAGCAGGAAATCGAAAAGGGCGTGACCGGTCAGGAGCATATCCAGAGACAGTTGGACCTTAGCCTGCAGCATCTGGGCATGGATTATGTGGACCTCTATATCTATCATATGTGGGATTATCAGACGCCTATCTATGATATTCTGGATGGTATGACGCAAATGGTCAAGGCAGGCAAGGTTCGTTATATCGGTATCGCCAACTGCTATGCCTACCAGTTAGCCAAGGCTAATGCGCTGGCAGAAAAAGAAGGTTTTGCGAAGTTCGTATCGGTGCAGAATCATTACAATCTGCTGTTCCGGGAGGAAGAGCGGGAAATGAGCAAACTTTGTGCCGAGGATAATATTGCCATGACGCCATACAGCGCGCTGGCCAGCGGCCGCCTTTCCCGCAGGCCGGGAGAAATTTCCCGGCGCTTGCAGGAAGACAGTTATGCCAAGCTCAAATATGATGGCACGGCTGATACGGATGAAAAGATAATCCTGCGGGTGGCAGAACTAGCCGAAAAATATCAGGTATCCATGACAGAGATTTCTCTGGCCTGGCTGCTCACAAAAGTCACCGCTCCCATAGCTGGTGCCACGAAACTGTATCATATTGACGGTGCGGTAAAGGCGGTGGAGCTTGACTTGTCAGATGAGGATCTTGCCTATCTGGAAGAACTCTATATCCCTCACAAGCTGGTGGGCGTGATGGCGCAAAACACCCGCAGCGGCAATAAAAAAGAGCAGGTTTGGATGAAGAATGCACCCAAGGGTATGCAGTAATCGTAAATAAAATAAAGAGGACGCTATTTCAGTAAAAAGAATATTTTTTTACCTTTAATATTGACATGGTGTCATCTTGATATAAAAGAAATAAGTATTATAGAAAAGAAAGGTGTTTATAATCATGAAGAAAAAGAATTTTGTTTTAATGGCAATGATGGCAGCGCTGACTACTTCGAGCATAGCTTCAGCTTCTACGATCACAGTAGAAGGTTCTATACAGGGAAATACTGCCGTAACAATGCAGGATGGCGTGATTGCGAAATCCTATCCAATCAACAAGGACCAGGAAGTGATTTACTACAGCGCCAATAGCAGCGATGCAGGTTCAATCAAGGAAGTTATCGATCATAATCCAACGTCTTATCAAAAGATGGAAGTTGCAGGCCATACGGTTGAAAGCTGGGTGGAAAATGGTGTGGCTTACACTAAGGACAATGGGCAGTTGGTAAAATCCTATAAAGTCAATGGGCATATAGATAAAATCGTCGCAAAATCTGGTGATGATGCTGGTTCCATCATCCGTACGGTAGATCATAATCCAACACTTGAGCAGACGGTTACCCTGCTGGGCCATACAGCCAAAAGCTGGTTGGAGGGCAATGAAGTAAAGTCCGAAGTTGATGGCAGACAGGGCAAGACATATACAATCAATAAAGATATCGAGACGATTTATTATGACAGCAAAAGCAGCGACAATGCAGGTTCCATTAAAGAAGTAATCGATCATAATCCTGATTGCTATCAGACGATGACGATTGAGTTGGGTGAGTAAGTATAGGAAAGAGCAGAAAGATGAATCTTCAAGGTAAAGTTGCCCTCATCACGGGGGGCGGTACGGGAATTGGCCGGGCGATAGCATATCGTATGGCCAAGGAAGGGGCCTCTGTGGTCATCATTGGACGACGGGCCGAAAAACTGCAAGAAAGTGCTGCCAGCCACCCGGGAATCAGCTATATGATTGCGGATGTATTGAAATCCGCAGACATTTTTCAAGTGCTGGATGATATAGACAAACGCTTTGGCAGGCTGGATATTGTGGTAAACAATGCAGGGATTGCCCCGATAACCCCTATCGAAGGGATAAATATGGCAGATTACGACAGAACATTTGCGTTGAATGTTCGGGCTGTCATTGATGTAACCAGTCAGTCTATCCCTTATCTGAAAAAATCGAAGGGAAACATTGTAAATATCACTTCAGGTCTGGTAACCAATCCAATGCCTATGAATTGTGTTTACACAGCGAGCAAGGCTGCTGTTTTGAGCATGACGGAAACCTGGGCTAAGGAACTGGCTCCTCATGGCATTCGTGTCAACAGCGTAGCAGCAGGAGCTACAAGAACACCTCTTTACGATAAGTTGGGACTTACGATTGAGGAAACAAAGGATTATGAGGCGGCAGTGGAGAAAAATATTCCCTTAGGACGATATGCAGAACCAGAAGAAATAGCTGGTGCTGTGGCCTTTATCGCCTCAGACGATGCCAGATACGCTACGGGAGCACACTGGCGTATTGATGGTGGCTTTGGAATGTAAAATGCAAGCAGGTCAGGAGGAAAATGAAATGTTTATCATCAATCAGACGCTCAAGGCAGAAAAAATTCCTGCGGGAAAGGGCGAAGAACTCTTTAAGCAGCATGTGGCATGGTTCACCAAGCATTTTGAAGCCGGTAATTTTATTCTGGTCGGGCCTTATACCGATAAGGAAATGGCCGGTATCATGATTTCTCCAGCTGAATCCAAAGAAGCGGTGGAGAAGATCCTGCAGGAAGATGTGTATTATGCAGATGGCCTAGCTGACTATGAAGTCCGGTCTTTCACCGCAGGCAAGGTAGCAGCAAATTTTGCAGAATTTGCAGGCCGGTGAAATCCGATAATCCCTCTGTCGCGAAAGGTTCAGACCGCGTGAGACAGAGGGATTTTAAAAATATGCTTGACCTGAAGTTCACTTCAAGTGTTAAGGTAGAGATAACCGGATATTATCGGGCAGAAAGGAGAGTTACATGAAGGGAAAGAAAATCTTGGCCGCAGCAATAGCTGCAGGCATGTTCATGACAAATTTTACATTTATGGAGGCAGCTATGGCACAGACGAAAAAAGCAGTAAAGATTACACAGACCGCAGGCAGAACGCAATTAGGGGAATTTGCTCCGGATTTTGCCCGCTATAATGATGATATTCTCTTTGGAGAGGTATGGTCAAAAAATGATGTCCTGTCCCTGCATGACCGCAGCATCGTGACGGTTTCGGCATTGGTGGCCAGCGGCATGACAGACAGCTCTTTGAAATATCATCTGCAGTCGGCAAAGAAGAACGGCGTTACCCGTGAGGAAATGGCTGAGGTCATCACCCAACTGGGGTTCTATGCGGGCTGGCCCAAGGCCTGGGCGGCGTTCAATCTGGCCAAGGAAGTCTATAACGAGCCAGTTACCCAGAATACAGAGACCAAAGGAAACAATCATATGGATTTGGAAACCATCAAGGAAACCAGCTTGTTCCCCGTTGGCGGTGAAAATGTCAACTATGCCCAGTACTTTGACGGCAAAAGCTATCTCCATATGGTTTCCCTCGACCAGGTAGTGATTGGCAATGTGACCTTTGAGCCGGGCTGCCGCAACCATTGGCATATCCATCATGCCGACAAAGGCGGCGGGCAGATGCTGCTGGTCACTGCCGGCCGTGGCTGGTATCAGGAATGGGGCAAGCCTGCTCAGGAATTGAAGGTGGGAGATGTCGTGCATATCCCCGCAGGTGTCAAGCACTGGCATGGCGCCGCCAAGGACTCCGCCTTCCAGCATATCGCCATCGAGGTGCCGGGAGAAAATACTTCCAATGAGTGGTGTGAGCCGGTGGAGGAAAAAGAGTATAACAGATTGCCGTAGATGGATATGAATGGTTGAGAAAGGAGCAAAACGCATGAAGAAATTATGGATTGCCTGCTTGTCCATGCTGATGGTACTGGGGCTGATGGGCTGCGGCACGGATAATGGCAAGGCCGAGGAAAAGACACCGCCAGCTAAAACGGTGGCTCAGGCGGCTAATACTGATGCTGCGGCAGCAGGAGATAAGATCTTAGTCGCTTATTTTTCCGCGACAGGCAATACGAAGCAGCTGGCGGAGAATACCGCCAAGGCCCTGGGCGCAGATTTGTATGAAATTCGGCCGGAATCCCCCTATACGGCCGAAGACCTGAATTACAATGATGAAACGACCAGGGCCACGGTAGAGCAGAAAAATGATGGCTTCCGCCCCTCCTTAGCGGACAAGAATGCCCCCATTGCCAGCTACAAGACCATTATTCTGGCCTATCCCATCTGGTGGGCTCAGGCGCCCCGCATCATGGACACATTCGTGGAAAGCTATGACTTTACGGGCAAGAATATGACGGCTGTCTGCACCTCCGGCGGCAGTGATATCGGCAGCAGTGCAGATTATCTGGCCAAGCTTACCAAAGGCAAGGCCAATTGGAAACCGGGCAAGTTATTCAGCCCGCAGGCCGGCACCGATGAAATCAAAGCCTGGTATAATGGCTTAGGCTTCTAAATTGCATATCATCAAGAAATTTATGAGCAGTATAGATTGGCTGGGGGGATTGTGTAATGAAGGAAAAAATGACTCGCAGGAATTTTGTAAAGCTGGCAGGTATGGCCGTTGCTATAGCCGCTTTGCCAGGGTGTGCGACCTTTGCCGCTGACGAAAAAGGTGCAGGAGCAAATGAGCCGTTGGGGAAGGCGAAAGTCGCTGGTACCGGCGGGGAGCACTATCTTCCCTATAGGGAGCGGCAAGGGGCAGAGTCGGTGGTTTATTTTACCCGCGACCTGTCGGCGGCCGGACTGCTGAAAATCTATGACAAGGTGAAGGATAAGCTGGGCGGCAAGGTGGCTGTCAAACTGCACACGGGTGAGCCCCATGGCCCCAATATTATTCCCCGCCCCTGGGTGAAAGATTTGCTGCAGAACCGCCTATCGGAGGGCACCATCATCGAAACCAACACCTATTATGGCGGTGGCCGTGATACCACTGAGAAACACCGGGAGACACTGAAGACCAATGGCTGGACGGATTTCACCACGGTGGATATCATCGATGCAGAAGGTACGGCCATGTTGCCGGTGCCAAATGGCAAGTGGTTCACAGAGATGTCCGTGGGCAAGGATATGCTGAAGTACGACTCGCTTTTGACCTTGACGCATTTCAAAGGGCATGCTATGGGCGGTTTTGGCGGCTCCAATAAAAATCTCGGCATTGGCTGTGCGGATGGAAAAATCGGCAAGAAGATGATTCATGCCGGAGAAAGCGGTTCCCAGTGGGGTGTGACTAATGAGGAGTTCATGGAGCGCATGACTGAATCCACTCAGGCTACAGTCACGCATTTCAAGGACAAGATTGCCTTCATCAATGTGATGCGCAATATGAGCGTGGACTGTGACTGCGCCGGTACCTCGGCCCAGCCTGTCGTCACGCCGGATATTGGTATTGTGGCCTCCTTGGATATTCTGGCTGCGGACCAGGCTTGTGTGGACTGTGTCTACGCCCTGCCGGAGGAAAGCAAGCATGATTTGGTGGAGCGCATGGAATCCCGTCACAGCATGCGCCAGCTGACCTATATGAAGGAAATGGGCATGGGCAATGACCGCTATCAGCTGATTGACCTCGATAATGGCGACAAAGTGATCACGGCTGCCGAAGCCGTAAAGGATATCAAGGGAACCTGGGGAACAGGCCGAGCTTGACTCTTTCTATCAACAGTACCTCAAGTAAATAAACCCTAAGACAGCAGATTTTGACCGGTCAATTGACTGGTCAAAATTTTGCTCATAATACTGATATGGTGTCAATAATGCTGTGCAAAAAATAGCTTGACTTAAAGTTCACTCGAAGTGTCAGAGTGGATTTCAGCAGGAAAAATTTATTATTTAAGCAGGAAGGTAAGGGAAAATGGACGTATATAAGAAACAGGTATTTGATGAAGAACGGGCTCTGTATGGCAAAACGGGGGTGCAACTATCAAAGTGACGGGCGTGAAGGAAATCATTAGGGATGATGTGGATGCCAAAGGCCGCATCGTTCTTGCCGAAGAATCTCATTGCGCCTGAGGGAGTGTAGGCCTATGAATTACCGGAGCATAAATCGGCGCATGGCCGTAACGGCGCTTTTGCCGTTGCTGTTTGTGCTGGCCATGAGCTTTCATTATATCCCCAAGCTGCTGCATGAAATCATAGGCGCAGCCTGGCTCCTGCTGGCAGGAGTTCATCTCTATCAGAACCGTCACTGGCTGAAAAGCCTGCAGCAGGGCAAATGGACTTTCCAGAGGACTTTGGGCACGGTCATGGATATCCTGCTGCTTGCCGTGGTGCTGGTGGCTGTGTTTGCCGGCCTTGGCATATCCAACTTCCTGCTGAAAGATGTCATGCCGTTGGAAATCCAGCGCAGCATTGTCATTCATCAGTATCATGTATCCCTGCCCTATGCTCTGCTGATTTTGTGCGGCCTCCACTGGGGCCTGCATTTCAAAGGCTGGCTGGGGCAGTGGCAAAAGGTCTTTGGCTGGAAACTGTCTGCTGTGGCTAAACGGGCAATTGTGGCAGCCTTGAGCCTGGCGGTGCTCAGTGCGGGCATTTATGCTTCGTTCCTGAACCGCATCGGCGACCGTCTGCTGATGAAACATATCTTTGCCACGGCCGCCACCAATGAACCGGCGGCCATCTATGTACTGCTGCTCTGCGGAACCATCGGACTTTATGTTTTGCTCGGAGCCGCATTGCAGCGTTATCTAAAAGCATGAACATTTGATATTGGAGGTAATCACATGAGTAAGAAATTAGTAGCTTATTTTTCCGCCAGCGGTGTGACGGCAAAGGCTGCCAAGAACCTTGCCGAGGCGGCTGGGGCAGATTTGTTTGAAATCAAGCCGGAAGTGCCCTATACCCAGGCCGATTTGGATTGGCATGACAAGAATTCCCGCAGCTCCGTGGAGATGCGGGACAGCAAATCTCGTCCGCAGATTGCGGCAGGTGATGCCAAGATTGCGGACTATGATGTGATATTTGTGGGCTTTCCCATCTGGTGGTATGTGGCGCCCACCATCATCAACACCTTCCTGGAAAGCTATGATTTTGCCGGCAAGACCATAATTCTCTTCGCCACATCCGGCGGCAGCGGCTTTGGCAAGGCCGTGGAAGGGCTGAAAGACAGCGTGGCAGATAGCACCGTTATCCGGGAAGGCAAACTGCTGAACGGGAATCCTTCGGTTGCTGAACTTAAAGACTGGGTGGAAAGCTTATAAGCGTGACAAGTATCAGGCAATGTGCATGAAACATGTGCATTGCCTTTTGTCGTGGGTGAGGCAGGTATTTAGACGGTGAAGATTGAATTATACAATCGAGAGATTCAAAAGTGTACAAGAGGATAGGAGTGTGGTGGATATGGTGGAATTGTTTCGCATGAGCGCAAAAAAGGCTTTACCGCTGGTATGTATGCTATGTTTTACGGCCTCCACAACGATGGCAGAAGAAAAGGTGATTCCCTATCCGGCTGGGCTTGATACGGTTACAGAAGGTGCTTCATCTGCTCCAGCGGAAATCAATCATAAGGATTCACCGTATTTTACAGACCTGGATTTCTACGACATGGAAAGTATCCCGGGACGCCGTATTGTACTTCCCCACTATAAGACCTATCAACAGTCAAGAGAGTATACCTGTGGTCCTGCCGCGGCCTTGACCGTGCTTTATTGGTATGGGAACAGGGATTATGATGAAATGAGCTTGACAAAGGCCATGAAAACCCAGGGGTATCCAATCGGTACCGGGCTTAGAAATATGGTTGGATTCTTTAAAGGAATCGGCTGGGAGGTGCGTAGCAGCCTGAACAGCGATAAACTTAGCCGCTATGAGGATTTCCGTACCTTTATCCTGGAATCGCTGGCTCATGGGAAACCGGTACTGGTGGAAAATATAGAGTGGGGCGGTCATTGGCGGGCTATTATTGGCTATGACAACATGGGAACGAAGTCAATGCTGGATGATATGCTTATTTTTGCAGATCCTTACGATACTTGTGACCATAAACAGGACGGATATACCGCTAGCAATGCTACAAAATTCTACTCCATGTGGTTTGATCATTCCATGCTGCCTAAGAAGGAGCGCTATCAACCTTGGATTATAGCTTATCCGAAGGACGCTGATACTGTAGGAAAATAGGGGGATTGATTATGAATAAGATGAAAAGAATATGGTTCTATGTATTCCTGGTTTGCCTGTTGATTGTGCCCAATTATACTGTCGCATCTACGGGGGCAACGAATACGGATGGTGGTATGTATGTTGTCAACTGTGAAAGCTGGATAAGCCTTCGGGCATATGCATCTACAGATGCTCCCGTCATCGCGAAGATACCACTTGGAGATATGGTGAATATTATTGATGACAATGATCCCTGCTATCAAAAGATGATATTTGCCCATGTCCGCTATCATGGGAATACGGGTTATGCATTATACAGCTATCTGACTCCTCATTGCACGTTATACCGTGTGGCCAACTGTAACGAGTGGATAAGCCTGCGTTCAGCACCGTCCGCGGATGCAGCGGTGATTACTCGTATTCCGCTAGGGGAATACGTTCGCTTTGTCAAAGCAGGCAGCAACGGGTACTACTATGTTTACTACAAAGGAAATCTGGGTTATGCACTGGCTGAGTATCTTTCATAAGTTGTGAAACTGGTGGTTTCCTTAGCGTGCAATATACAGCTAGAGGCGTAGTGAAATACTAATAGCAAAAATAAAGCCATCAATAAGGCAGATATCTCAATCTGTGCTTATTGATGGCTTTTGCTATCTGATAGCGGTTAATCTTACTGTTCTACTTCAGCATCGTCTGCAGTATATTCTTCCAGGGAGTTTTCCCGCACCTGGATGCAGATGAAGCTGATGCCTTCATTGGCAGCTGCCGAGAATTGACGCCGCGCTGCTGGGGCAATGCGCAGCCAATCGCCAGCTGCGAGTTCTACGGTCTGCCCGTCAATCACAGCTGTGCCCTTACCGGCCGTGACGAAGTAAATCTCCTCGTTTTTCTTGTGGTAGTGCACAAAAGGAACACCAGCACCAGCGGGCAGGTTGTTGACGCTGATCTCTGCCCCCGTCAGGTTCAATTTGTCATGCAGCTCAGTTCTTGCATCGCTTGCCACACTGATTTTGTTGAAATTTGCCATGTGATTTTCCTCCAATGAGTTTTTGTTGTAATGATATCGGTTACAATAAAATGATAACACCGCCTCGATGTAATGTCAATGGTTACAATAAAAAATCTGCGGCGCACGATTTCATCATTGTCATAGGTTGCTGGGGGATTTGGGTTGACATTTTATAGGTGATGTAATATTGTATGGTACAACGACTACATAACGGAGGTTTTTGCATGCAGTTTTCGTTTCGTCTGCCGGTAGCGACACATATATTGCTTTGTATCGAGCGGTTCAAGGATGAGTACAAGACCACTTCCAACTTTTTGGCCAGCAGTGTCAATGTGAACCCGGTCATTATTCGGAAAACATTGGGGCAGCTCAAAGCAGCCGGCCTGGTGGATGTGGCAGCAGGTGTCGGTGGGGCCAAACTCACAAAAAGCCCGCAAGACATCACGTTGTGGGATGTCTTCCAGGCTGTGGAAGAGGACGAGGATCTATTTCATTTTCAGGAGAACCCCAATCCGAAGTGCCCGGTGGGCAGGAATATCCATGGGGTGCTAGGGGACAGGCTCGAAGAGGTCAGGCAGCATATGCAGGCTGATTTCAAGAAAGTCACCATTGCAGATTTATTGGCGTCTATCGAGGCGAAAGAAGCGGCAGAGTGAGAAATTATGCATGACATCTGGAATCCATGGCATGGCTGCAGGAAAATCAGCCCCGGCTGTGCCAACTGTTATATGTATACGCTGGATAAGCAAAGAGGGAAAGACGGCGCTGCCATTTACCGCACGGAAAATTTTGCCTATCCGTTGCAGAAAGACCGCTACGGCAGTTATAAGGTAAAGAGCGGCGAGCTTATCCGTGTGTGTATGACTTCGGATTTTTTTCTGGAAGAGGCGGACAAATGGCGGGACGAGGCCTGGGAAATCATGCGGCAGCGGCCGGATGTCATTTTCTATCTGCTGACCAAACGGCCGGAGCGGGTGGCGGACTGTCTGCCTCAAGACTTTGGCAGCGGCTGGGAAAATATCTGGTTCAATGTCACCTGCGAGAATCAAAAAATGGCTGACATCAGACTGCCGCTGCTTAAGGATTTGCCCTTCAAGCACAAAGGTGTGATGTGTGCGCCCTTGATTGGCGCCGTAAGTTTGAAGCCCTATCTGGAGGAAGGTTTCATCGAGCAGGTTATCTGCGGCGGCGAGAACTATGAAGGGGCACGGCCCTGCAACTTTGATTGGATACTAGCTTTGCATGAAGAGTGCCAGGAAGCCAGTGTATCCTTTTCCTTCATTGAAATCGGCTCAGATTTCATTAAAGACGGCAAGCATTATCGTTTGCAAAGCAAGCAGAAACAGGCGGAGCAGGCATTTAAGGCAGGTTTGAATTTCAAGGGCAAGCCCATGCATTTTGACCTGCGGTATGCCATTGGCATTCCGGTAACGCCAGATGATTGCTATCGAGCAGTCTATGACGGTCCGCACTGCCATGCCTGCGGCAGCAGATTGATATGCAATGGATGCAGCCATTGCGGCAAGTGCGGGAATTAACTGTACAAGTAGAAGAAGCAGAATAGGAGCAAAATAAATGATTACCATATCGGAATTAAAGACAGGCGTTATCTTTGGTGACAATAACACCTGCGAATATGTCTATATGCCCGCCAGTGAAATTGGTGTGGAAGAACCCCTGTGCGTTTACGAAAACAATGGGCAGCGGTCTGATGTAGACTTATCGGAAGCCCTGCGGCTCATTCGGGTGCGGGCACTGCGGCAGGTAAAGCATCCGGTTTTGGGAAGCAGTTCCTGCTGATGCGGTGCGAAAGGGAAATTGATGAGGATGTATTACAAAAAAGCATAGATTATGCTCAGAAAATGGCCGAGCGGGGGTATCTCACCATTGCCTTTGACCCGTCATTTACCGGGGAAAGCGGCGGCCAGCCCCGCTATGTGGCTTCGCCGGACATCAACACCGAAGATTTTTCAGCGGCGGTGGATTTCCTCTCTACCCAGGAGAATGTGGATAAAGACCGCATCTGCATCATCGGTATCTGCGGCTGGGGCGGCATGGCTATCAATGCTGCGGCCAATGATACCCGCATCAAGGCCACGGTGGCTTCCACCATGTACGATATGAGCCGGGTGATGGCCAAATGGCGGCTGGAACCAGACTACAGCACTTTCGTTCATGAATATGCCGATTCTTTCCTATGCAGATGAAATCAAGAGTGCCGTAATGGTGCTTCATGGGGAGAAGGCTCATTCCCGCTATTTTGGTGAGGATGCTTTCAAGAAACTGAAGGGGGACAACAAGGAATTGGTAATCGTCCCCGGTGCATCCCATATCGATCTTTACGATAACAAAGCCAAAATCCCCTTTGACAAGTTAGCAGCCGTTACTGAAAACTTATAAAAAGTCATAAACCTTCCGTAGAAAGTTAACTTTTACGTTCCATTCCTCATTCACTGCGTCCGCTTTTGCCGTCCCGAAGAACAGACTACTCACGTTTGATATAACGCTCCAGAGGCTTAAATTCCCGACTAACGAATCGGTACATATCTGCATTGACTTGTCGGTGTCAGCTTGCAGATTTGGATAGCTCCGTTTCTCCATAGCGTTTGAGATTCAAAGATGCTTGAAAATCACGGTCTATCACATTGCCACAGACGGGACAGACATATGTCCTGTCTGACAGCTTCAGGTCTTTATTTATATATCCGCATTCGACGCAAGTCTTGGAGCTTGGAAACCAGCGGTCAGCAATAACCACGGGAATTCTTGCCCAATGTGCCTTGTATTCAATCTGCCTGCGGAATTCATAAAAATTCTGTTCCTGAACTTTTTCAGACAGGTGCTTATTCTTCATCATGCCCTGCACATTCAGGTCTTCAAGGCATATAAACCTTGGCTTTCGGTTTATAATTATTCTCGTCGCCTGATGTACATGATTGGCTCTGATGTCAGCCAGCCTATGGTTGATTCGTAAAAGTCGTTTTTCGCTTTTTATAAGGTTGCTTGTTTTGCAGTAACGCTCTCCTTTCTTGTTCATCTGGTATTTTCGCGATACCTGACGCTGCAACCTGCGTCGTTTCTTTTTAATGTTCCTTATTGTATGGGACTTATTGATATTTTTGACTACTGTAGAGTCCGAGATTATCGCTAAGTCTTTGATACCTAAATCAATGCCGACACCTTCTGTGCAGAAACGTCCCGGCTGTTTGCGACTGAAGTTTAGTCCTCGCATTGGCTTTAGCGTATAAGAAGTTCTGATTCCTACGGAAAGCCACCAGTTTTCACCGTCAAAGGTTATCCGTGGTTGGGTGTATCTTCCCTTTGTAGGAATTCTTCCCTTTTCGGCAAGCCTTATCCAGTTGAGCCGTTGACGGTTCTTTTTTCTGCTGCCAGCTATATTTTCCAACTTAACATGCGTAGCGGTGAACTGGATTTTTACATTGTCCTGATAGAAACGAAAGTCGCCATTCTTTTTGCTGCGAAACTTAGGGTGCCCGTTCATGTCATAGATGGTCGGGGTCCTGGCGATGCGAGCAAAATGTGCCAGCTTCTTGGGTGAATATTTTACATACCCTTTCTGCCTCTGCTTGTGGAAGAAGTTCTTGTACGCTATGCACAAATCCTTGATAGCCTGCTTGGTGACATTGTTGGATATACCTAGAAGCCACAAGTATTCTTCAGAATTACGCAGAACAGTGAACTCCTTGCGAAGGTCGTAATCACTTTGAAGTTTTCTGCCCTCCCTGAAATTCTCCATTTGCTTATCTAAAGCCCAGTTATAGGCAAATCTTGAAGCACCTGCGAACTGAAAAAGTTTAGTTCTCTGCTTGTTGTTTGGCAGTAGTCGTATCCTGACTGACCTTATCATCGCATTCACCTCCCCTATACGAATAATTATACCATGCCTTGATGGGCATGGTACTATTTCTGTATCGGAAAGTAAGTTTGCTTAGTTTGCTTAGACTTTTTATCAACTTTTTATAAGTTATGCTTGACTGTTAAAAGCCCCCCTGCAAAGATTTAGGTTTGCAGGGGGATATTTTGCGTCAGAGGGTAAATCTTTCCTGCAGTGCCGCCAGGAATGCTTGGGAGGCTTTGGAAAAGACGGCATTTTTCTTCCAGGCGATTGAGGGCTCGGCAAAAATGGCAGGCTCCAGAGGGCGTGTGCAGAGATTGGTGCCCGTGGTGTTGATGAGTTCATCAAAGGAGATGGCGTAGCCCATGCCCTCTTTGACCATCAGGGTGGCATTGTAGAGCAAGGTGTAGGAACCGGCGATGTTTAGTTCGGCCAGAGGCTTTTGCAGCCAATTCAGCAGTTCATCGCCATGGGTACTGGCCGAAAGAGTCTGCCGGGAGAAAAGCAAAGGGCGCTGCCATAAATCCTCTGCCCGGATGACATCTTGTTGCGCCAGTTCATCATCTGCGCGCAAGAACAGCACCCAGCGGTCGTGGACAGGCAGGGGAAGTTCTTGATATTTAGCCGGGTCCAGCTTGCCATAGACAAAGGCAAAGTCAATCAGGCCACGGTCCAGTCGTGTCATGGTGGTGCTGCCGTCACCGGTAACGATATGAAAACGCAGGCCGGGATGTTTTTGGCGCAAACGCTGGGCTACTTCCATGATCTGTCCGAAATGTATGGATTCTCCGGCCCCAATACGGATATCGCCGCTGATTTCTGCATTGCGCAATAGCTCCCCGGTGGTCTTGTCCACCAGCGAAAGGATTTCCTCTGCCCGGCGGCGCAGCAGCTGCCCGTCTTCCGTAAGCAGGATGCGCCGTGGCTCACGGACCAGCAGCTGTTTGCCAAACTCGTCTTCCAAATCTTTGAGCTGACGGGATAACGTAGGTTGGGACAGATGCAGCTTTTCCGCTGCCCGGGAAAAGCTCTCTTCCTGTGCCACGGTGAGAAAGTATTTGAGAACCCGCAATTCCATGATATTCAACTCCTTGGTCTGAATTTGACTCTATAATACTATGAAAATCTATTACTGTAAAGCATAGGTAATGATTATGTATAAGTATTTGTATTGCATATGTGGAGAATTTATAATGGGATTGAAAGGACGTGAATTTATGGAGAAGGAAAAAGGGATAAACAAACAGCTGCTTCTGCTTATCATGGCCACTGGTGTTTTTAGTATCCTGAATACGGAAATGGGCTTTATCGGCATTCTGCCTTATATTGCCGAAAACTATCAGGTGACGGTGGTGCAGGCAGGTTGGCTCATCAGTCTCTTTGCGCTGGGAGTGGCCGTGGCGGGGCCAACGATGCCGCTTATTATGTCCCGCTTTAATCGCAAGTGGGTTATGGTCTTTATTTTGGGACTGTTTACCGTTTGCAGTACGATTGCTGTTTTTGCCGAAAATTTCTATGTGCTTTTGGCCGTGCGGGTGCTGCCGGCGTTCTTCCATCCGGTTTACTGCGCTATGGCCTTTACGGTGGCGGCAGGGCTGGCAAAGACCGGTGAAGAGCCAAAGATGATTGCAAAAATCAATATGGGCGTAGCCGCCGGTATGGTGGCGGGGGTGCCCATCAGCAATTTTTTGGCGGAGCAGTTCAGTCTGGCGTTCTCGATGGCGTTTTTTGCTCTGGCCACCTGGCTGGTCATGTTGGCCACGTTATATTTTATGCCTTCGATGCCGGTCAAGGAACAGCTGGGCTATGGCGAGCAGCTTGCCGTGCTGAAAAAGCCCATGGTCTGGGCATCGATTGCGGCGGTGATTTTCCTTAATGGTTCGATTTTCGGTGTATTCAATTATCTGGCGGAGTATCTGGGTGTGGTTTCCGGTATTGCACCTTCCTTGATCAGTATATTGCTGTTAGTCTATGGTCTCTGCAATGTTGGCGGCAGTATGCTGGCGGGAAATCTGCTGACCGTGCGGCCGTTGATGGTGGTCAAAATCTTTCCGCTGGCGGTTGCGGTAATCTATATTGCCCTGCTGGGCGGCGGCAGCATTTGGCCGGTAATGGGACTTATTGTGGTACTCTGGGGATTACTTGGGGGCATCAATGCCAATATCAATCAGTATTGGATTGCCAGTGCCGCCCCGGAAGCCCCGGACTTTGCCAATGGTCTCTTTCTGACGGCGGCCAATATGGGCTGCGTGCTGGGGACAACGGTCAGCGGTCATTTTATTGATGCCTGGGGTACGCAGTATGTTGTGCTGGGCGGTTTGCTGTTCTGTCTGCTGGCGGCCTTGACGGTTTGGGTGCAGTGTTATCGTCAGCGCAGCAATCCGCAGCTGATGGTTCAGACTGAGCAGTAATAGATGATATTTTATATGCTCTATAAGCATAGTGATGTATTTTTTATAAGTATTGGTAATTCAAAAACATAATCGCTATAATGAAATCAAGCTAAATGTTAAAAGATGTAAGTGATGTAAAGGAGAGAAACGAAATGATGAAGAAAATTGGCAAGAACAAAAAGATGGTTTTGGCAGCCTTGGTGGCAGGTGTGATGTCTTTTGGCCTTATGGGGAGTGAAGTGACAATGGCCGCAACTCCGGTTAAAGCATTGGCAGCGGCTTCGCAGATGCAGCGTTCGTCTATCAGCGAACTGAACAATGACACCCGCGTATTCAAGATTGACAAGTCAATCGAAGCCAAGAATGTGAAGTTTGAAAACCGCTTTGGCTTTGAAGTGGCCGGCCATATGTATCTGCCCAAGGATTTTGATGCCAGCAGGAAATATAAGGCGGTCGTGATTACGGGGCCATTTGGTGCGGTGAAAGAGCAGTCCTCCGGACTTTATGCACAGGAATTTGCCAAGCATGGTTATGTGGCCGTAGCCTTTGATCCTTCCACCACAGGTGAGAGCAGTGGCAGCCGCCGCAATATGGGCTCCCCGGAAATCTTCACGGAAGATTATCATGCCGCCGTGGATTTCGTTTCCAACTTGAAATTCGTGAACCCGGATCAGGTGGGGGCCATGGGCATCTGCGGTTTGTCCGGCATGGCCATCACTGCCGCTGGCAGTGACAGCCGCATCAAGGCGGTGGCAACTTCGGCAATGTATGATATGAGTGAAAGCATCAGCGACCATTATAATGGTGCTTACTACACGCCGGAGCAGAGGGAACTCGTGAAACAGCATCTGGCCAAGATGCGTGATGAAGAAGCCAAGACCGGCAAAGCCATCCGCGGAGCCCATGAGCTGGGGGTGGATGCCAATGGTAAGGTGGAGACCTTCGATACTATGTTCCCCGATAAACTGCCTGCGGATGCCAGTCCTGTCATCAAGGATTTCTTTGGCTACTATGTAGGCCGCGCCTTCCATCCGCGCGCCATCAACTCCAACAAGCTGGCCTGGGATTCGGTAACCCCGTATGGCTTCTTTGACTTCAAGCTTATGAGCAATATTGATGAGTTGGGTAAGACGCCGGTCATGCTGATTACCGGGGACAAGGCGCATTCCAAGTATTTCTCCGATAATGTCTATGCCGCCATCAAAGGGGAGAAGGAAGAAATCGTCGTTCCTGGTGCTACCCATGTAGACCTTTATGACCAGATGGATAAGATTCCGTTTGACAAGCTGTTTGCCTTCTTTGATAAGAACCTGAAGTAAAAAGCAAGAAATGCCGCCCTGCGAAATCGTGCAAGAATTTGCTGGGCGGCATTTGTATTATATGGCTTGACTTTGAGTATACTCCAAGTGATAGAGTAAAAGAGGATAATGTGTATGGAGGAGAGAATATGAGCAAAAATGTAGTGATCATTTCCACGAGCCTGAGAAAGAACAGCAATTCTGAGGCATTGGCCAAGGCTTTTGCTGAAGGTGCCAGGGAGGCAGGACACGAGGTGGAGCAGATTACCCTGCGGGATAAGACTATAAATTTCTGCAAAGGCTGTCTGGCCTGCCAAAAGACCATGCAGTGTGTGATAAACGACGATGCCAATGCAATCACGGCTAAAATCGGTCAGGCGGATGTGGTTGTTCTGGCAACGCCGGTCTATTATTATGGTATGTGTGGCCAGTTAAAGACCTTGCTGGACCGGGCAAATCCGTTGTTCCCCTCGGATTATCATTTCCGTGAAGTTTATCTGCTGGCTACGGCGGCAGAGGATGAAGCAGATACCGTAGCCGGAACCCGCGTCGGCGTGCAGGGCTGGGTAGACTGCTTTGACAAGGCCGAATTGAAGGAGACGCTTTTTTGTGGCGGTGTGACGGACACAGGTGATATTGCTGGCAATGCCGCATTGGAAAAAGCCCGACAGGCTGGCAAGAATATTTGAAGTCTGCAAAATAATGTCTTGCAGCTGTATTTGCATAAGGAGAGAGGGCAATGCCAAATCGGAAAATCATAAGTGTGGTCATGCTGTCGGTGATGCTGCTGCTATCCGGCTGTACAGGTGCGCAGGAGACTGCTGCGGATACTGGCAGTAAGGTGCAGGAGGCCGTCCCACAGGAAAATAAATCCGTGGCAGAACCTAAGAAGGAGCAGGCGATGAAACTCATCATTGATGATAAAGTTGTTCCCGTTACCTGGGAACAGAATGCTTCTACGGCGGCGTTGCAGAAACTTTTGCCGTTGACCATCAAAATGTCACCTTATGGCGGCTTTGAGCAGGTGGGTTCTATTGGTCATAGTATTGACAGTGCAGATGAGCAGATGACCACGCAATATGGTGATATCGTCCTCTATGCGGGGAATAAGCTGGTTATTTTCTATGGTTCCAATTCGTGGGCTTATACGCGGCTGGGACATATTGACATGTCAAAACAGGAATTGACTGCTTTATTAAACCGCGATGGCGTAACGGTGCAGCTCGCGCCCCAGTGAAAAAGGATAGGATTTTTAACAGAAAGGTAAGGAAAATGGAGGAATATAGAGAACAAACATTTGATGAAGAACGGGCACTGTATGGCAAGACCGGGGTGAAGCTCATTGATTGCCGTTTTGACGGCCCTGCAGATGGGGAAAGTGCGCTCAAGGAAAGCCGCGATATTGAGGTGCAGGATTGTTTTTTCAATCTGCGCTATCCCTTCTGGCATGATGAGTCTGTGCAGATAAAAAAATCTGAACTCACGGAGCTTTGTCGCGCGGCCTTGTGGTATGCAACGGATATTCATATTGCCGATACGAAACTGCATGGCATTAAGGCCCTGCGGGAATGCGCCGATGTGACCATAGAAAACTCGGATGTGATTTCGCCGGAATTTGGCTGGTCGGTCAAAAATATCCGTATGAAAAATACCAGCGTGCAAAGCGAATATTTTATGTTGCGCAGCGAACAGCTGCATTTTGACCATGTGACTTTGCAGGGGAAATATTCATTCCAGTATATTGAGGACGCAGAATTTACCGACTGTGAGCTGAACACCAAAGACGCTTTTTGGCATGCCAAAAATGTGACGGTCCGCAACAGCGTGATTCGCGGGGAATATCTGGCCTGGTATTCGGAAAATCTGACGTTGGAGAATTGCACCATCATTGGCACGCAGCCCTTTTGCTATTGCAAGGGGCTGAAACTCATCAACTGCCGCATGGTGGATACGGATTTGGCCTTTGAAAAATCGGAGGTTGAAGCAGAGGTCACGACCGTGGTGGACAGCATCAAAAATCCAAAATCCGGCACAATCAAGGTGGCAGGCGTTAAGGAAATCATCATGGATGATTCATCTGCCCAGGGGCGCATTATTGTGGTCGAAGAAAGTAACTGTGCTTGATAATTGATGACGAAGATTGACAAGGTTGTTTTTTTGTTCTATGCTATTAAACAGAATATAGGTTGACACCTGTTGCCGCCGGGTAATGGGAAAAGCGTCATTTTCTTATCGTTAGGTCTTGGCAGATAAGAAGGTGGCGCTGTTTTTGTAGGAGGGAAATTATGTTTCGGAAGATGAGGAGATTCAAGCAGCAACTGGCAGAGGAAGAATGCAGGGAGGTGCTGAGAGAAACGAAAAGGGGTGTGCTGTCCATGCTGGGTGACGACGGCTATCCCTATGGCATCCCCATGAATCATTGGTACTCAGAGGAGGACGGTATCCTTTATTTCCATAGTGCCAAGGAAGGGCACCGGATGGATGCCATAAGGGCCTATGACAAGGTGAGCTATTGTGCTTACGATGAAGGCTGGCAAAAGCCCGGTGAATGGGCGCTCAATATCCGTAGTGTAGTTGTCTTTGGCCGGATGCAGCTGGTGACGGATGAGGAAAAAATTCGCCAAATCTGTAGCTTGCTGGTGCGCAAATTTACGGATGACGAAGCGTACTTGGAACAGGAATTGAAACACGCCTTGCCCCGCGTGCAATGTCTGGCGCTGCTTCCCGAGCATATGACCGGGAAGTTGGTCAATGAATCGTAAGGAGCCTGTCGTATGGACAATAAGGAACGCCCGAAAAATATTATCGTCAGGGGGGCCCGCGTGCATAATCTGAAAAATATCGATGTGGATATCCCCTTGGGCAAACTCGTGGCCATTGCCGGTGTGTCCGGTTCGGGAAAATCGTCGTTGGCGTTGGGAATCTTGTACGCGGAGGGTTCACGCCGTTATCTGGAGGCGCTGTCTACCTATACGCGCCGCCGTATCACGCAGGCCGGCAAAGCCGATGTGGAGGAAATCCGTCATGTACCAGCGGCGCTGGCTCTTCATCAGCGCCCGGGCATTCCCGGAGTGCGCAGTACCTTTGGTACGGCTTCGGAACTCTTGAACAGCCTGCGGCTGTTGTTTTCCCGTCTGGGCAGCCATACCTGTCCCAATGGACATCTTTGTCCGCCCAATATGGATGTGGCACTGATGCTGCCTACGAAATGCCCAGTCTGCGGCGAGGAGTTTTACGGCCCCGGAGCGGAGGCCATGGCATTTAATTCAGAAGGCGCCTGCCCGCATTGCTCCGGGACAGGGATTGTGCGTACGGTTGATGAAGCCAGCCTCGTGCCGGACGAAAGCCTGTCCATTGCAGAGGGGGCGGTGGCGCCGTGGCAGACGCTTATGTGGTCGTTGATGAAGGATATTGCCAAGGAAATGGGCGTGCGGATTGATGTGCCCTTCCGCGATTTGACGCCGGAAGAAAAGGATATCGTCTTTCATGGCCCGGCGGAGAAGAAGCATATCCTCTATGTCAATGAAAAGACCAATGTGGCTGCGGAAATGGATTTTACTTATTACAATGCGATTTATACGGTAGAAAATGCGTTGGCGAAGGTCAAGGATGAAAAGGGCATGAAGCGGGTCGAAAAATTCCTGCATGAGGCCGCCTGTCCGGAATGTCAGGGAACGCGGCTCTCGGCGAAGGTGCGCTCGACCAGACTGGCCGGGAAAAATTTGGCTGAGGCCACGGCCATGACATTGGATGAACTGATTCCCTGGGTTAAGGCTGTGCCGAATACACTGCCGCAGGAAATGCGCCCCATGGCTGCAAGTATCATTGAATCGTTTTTGGATAACGCCCGCAGGCTGAAGGAACTCGGTCTGGGGTATTTATCCCTTGACCGTGCCAGCAGCACCTTGTCAACTGGTGAGCGTCAGCGCGTGCAGCTGGCCAGAGCTGTGCGCAATGAAACCACAGGGGTACTTTACGTACTCGATGAGCCGAGTATCGGCCTGCATCCCGCCAATATTGAAGGGCTCTTGGATGTGATTGACAGCTTGCTGCGTGATGGCAACTCCGTGGTTTTGGTGGACCATGATGTGCATGTGCTCCAGCATGCCGATTATATGATTGAACTGGGGCCTTTGGCGGGCAGCGAGGGCGGTAATCTGCTGTTTGCCGGGGATATGCAGGCGGCTGCGAAAAGCAAAGTCTCCAAGATTGCCCCCTTTATGCGCGGCGGAGCAAATGGCAGCTTGCGGGAACGTGCGCCCTGGGAAGAGATGTTTGATTTGGGAACGATTCATTTGGAAACGAATCCGCTGCATACGGTAAAGCCCTTGCAGGCAGATATTCCCAAGGGGCGGCTGACGGTGGTTACCGGCGTATCCGGTTCCGGCAAGACCACCATGGTGCTCGAATGTCTGCTGCCGGCGCTTTCAGCTAGCTCTGAAGACCGCAAACTGCCGCCGCAGGTCAAAGCTATAAGCGCTGAAGGTATACGCCGAGCCAATCTGATTGACGCTTCGCCCATCGGCATCAACATCCGTTCCACGGTAGCGACATACAGCGGAGTGCTCGATGAATTGCGCAAGCTCTACGCGGGCACGGCTTTGGCCAAAGAGAAAAAATGGAAGGCGGGCGCTTTTTCCTATAATACGGGCAAGCTGCGCTGCCCAACCTGTGATGGCACGGGGCAGATTTCTCTCGATGTGCAGTTCCTGCCCGATGTGACAATCACCTGTCCGGATTGCAACGGGCAGCGTTATAGCGACGCGGTCAAAGAAATCCTTTGGCAGGCAGAAGGTGCAGAGCATGGCTATACTTTGCCGGAAATCCTCTCCCTGACCGTAAAGGAGGCGCTGCCGCTCTTTGCCAAGCAGAAAAAGATTTATGGGAAACTTTCGACTTTGAACGACTTAGGCCTGGGGTATCTGACGCTGGGCGAAGATACGCCTGCCCTCTCCGGCGGCGAAGCCCAGCGTTTGAAACTAGCCAGTGAGATGGGAAAGACAAAGGCCGATTCTGTCTTTATATTTGACGAGCCGACCATTGGCCTGCATCCCTTGGATGTGCAGGTGCTTCTGCAGGTCTTTGACCGCTTGGTGGCAGCCGGAGCAACTGTAATTGTCATCGAGCATGATTTGGATGTAATCGTCAATGCGGATTACATTATCGATATGGGGCCGGAAGGCGGTGCCAAGGGCGGCCGTATCGTAGCCTGCGGCACGCCGGAAATGGCAGCCGTAAGCAAGGAGAGCATTACGGGAAAATATATCGCACGCGAAATGAAAAATTAGCATGAAATAAATAATCCCCCATCCGCATGAAAAATGCAGGATGGGGGATTATTTTGCTTTGTTGGAGTTAGAGTCATTAATACATTACAGACTGTCCGTCCTTTGGCATATCATAATTGGTTACATTACGATCGGCCAGTCTGCCTTTGAGCGTATGGCGGGTAAGTGCGGCATGGGCCACATTATCCAGATGTGTCAGATACAGTCTGGCGTTAGGCATAGTCTTGGCAACGCAGTGGACATCTTCAGCATCCATGATGAGGCGCCCATTTTCCACCGTCTCGGCGGCACAGCAGTTGAGTGCCACGATTTCCGGCTGCCAGCGTTTCAATGTGTCGGCTACTGCGGGATACCAGACCGTATCCCCGGCCAGATAAAAGATTTTTTCAGCGGCGCTTTCAAACATCACACCCATGGCATCACCACAGGGATTTACCGTGCCATGGAGGGCCGGTACCTTGGTCAGCTTTGCCGGACCAAACAGCATGCCGGTTTCGGACAGTACGGTTACATCGTGGAAGCCAGATTTTTGGAATATAGCGGCATCTGCTTCATTTTGGCAGATTACAGGCACATTCTTGTCCAAAGGTGCGCCCACAGTACCATCCATAGACATATCGATGTGGTCGGGATGGATATGCGTTACCAGATAATAGTCGACGCCAGCGAGGATTTCTTCCATCGGCATGGGCAGGTCATAGAAGGGCATGGGCAAATGCTCCTTCATTTCATCCGGCACATGATAAGGTCTGCCGGGAACATCGACAAAGGAAAACTGGTGCTTGGGCATCAGCCACGGGTCAATCAGGAACGTTTTGTCGGCATATTCAAGGCGGTTAGTGGCATTGCGGATTTGCGTCAGTTTCATGGTCATGTCTCCTTTTCGTAGCTTCTAAATTGCGTCAGCTAGGTTATGCTTCTAGTATAATGCCCATACCGAAGTACAACAAGCAAAGAGATTCTCTTTTGACGCAACTAAAAGGTTGCTATAAAATAAAGAGGAGGGGGGATTGGATGAATCAGAAACAAATGGAATATTTTCTCGAAGTTTATCGGCAGGGCAATATGCAAAGTGCTGCTGATAAGCTATACGTGTCGCGGCAGGGCGTCAGCAAGATGCTTAGGACTTTGGAGGAAGAACTGGGGCAACTGCTCTTTATCCGCAATCCGCATGGCCTTGTTCCGACTGATTATGCCAATGCACTTTTACCGCATGTGCAGCGGCTGCTGGCAGAATATCGGAGCATTGCAAGCATGAGCACATTGGCCTCCCAATCCAAAAGTGTGGTGACGATTTACGCACTGGACCATATCATGGCTTACTTGGGGGCAGAATTTCTTTGGGATTTTCACCAGGCATGTCCGGATATTATTCTCAGCACCGTGGATACGACAGATGATGCAGCTTTGAAGGGCGTTTTGGAAAAGCAATGCAACTTTGCCATCGTAACAGGAGAAGCTGACCAAAATCGTTTCGCAGCTGAATCACTGTTCTTTTCCCGATACTGTGCGCGGCTGCATCGCCAGCATCCGCTGGCCGGTAAAGAAACCATTGCCTATGCAGATTTGGAAGGTGCGCGCATTGTCAGCAAGGGGCGGGCTTATCAATGCTTTCGGCATAATATCGATAAGTATATCCTGCTGCCGGGTTTGCAGGTAGACCTGGTCGCTGAAACGGCCGATGAAATGCTCATCACCGACCTGATTCTCCGGCATCAGGCGATAAACTTAGGCTATGACTACGCTGCCGTGTTGAATCATCATCCGGATATCGTTGTAAAACCTTTGGACACGGGCGATGACCTGGGGCAGTTCGTATATCTTGTCTGGGACAAGACAACAATCCTCACGAAAGCCAGCCAAAAATTTCGCGCCTTTCTGCTCGCTTGGCTGCCTAAAAATGGCAAAGAAAAAGTTATCTGGCCACTTTGATATATTCCGCGATAATTTATGGTGTACCATTCATATGTTCAGGAGCGTCGGCAAATTTACGACGGACGAAGTCGATAAGACAGCGTTCGTCCGCGTAGATTTGCCGGCCCTTTTTGGTGACGATAAATCCTTTTTGAGCAAGTCCCTCAATGGGAATGGCGATAAGATTACTATCCTGCAAAATGCCATTGCCCGTCAGAATCGACAGGGCAATGCCCTGTTGGACGATATTCCAGACGCTCGAAAGGTTGGGGGAATAATGGAGAATCTGTGGCTGGAGCTTTTGCCGGTCAAATTCAGCCAGCACGCGTTTGGTCAGGATAAATTTACGACTGAGCAGCACCAGGGGATAGGCGGCCGCTTTAGTAACATTTTCCTGACGGCAAACTTCGGCGAAGTATTGTATTTGCTGGATATTCATGGCAGTACCTTCCTTTCTGATAGTTCCATCATAGTGAAATCAATCGGTTTTTTCAATAGATAAATCGATTATAAGTGTTTTTTATTTGGGGCGGAATACGCTATGATGAAGATAGAAAAAAACAGTGTGAAGCGGGAGGTAATGACGATGAAAAAGGCAATGAAGATTCTGGCGGAAAAGATGATGGCAAGAACGCATAAGGCAGTAAAAATTTATCAACTCGAATTGCGGAAAAAGCAGGACATGACTCCGGCGCAGTGGAATATGCTCTATGGGAAATATCTGCTGGATATGGACGAAGTGATTTGACGAAAGGAGAGCGTTATGGAAAAGAAAGCGATTCTGCTGGACGAGAAGGACAATGTGGCTACCTGCACCAGCGAGGCACAACCTGAGGACATGGTTATCTGTCATGGCGGCGGCAGTGCTCAGGTTAAGGCTGTCGAAACGATTCCCATTTGGCACAAGATTGCCTTAAAACCTATCGCCAAGGGTGAAATGGTCTATAAGTACGGGGAAATCATCGGGGAAACCCTGCAGGATATTCCGCAGGGCGGCTGGGTATCGCATGAGAATATCCGCAGCATTCCTAGGGATTATGCCAGTGAGTATGCAATGGGCAAGGAGGACAAATGATATGGAATTTTACGGTTACAGACGCAAAGAAGGCCGCCCCGGCATCCGCAATCATATTTTGATTCTGCCCGCTTGTGCCTGCGGCAGTGAATCCTGCCGAATTGTGGCAAGTCAGGTGCGGGGCGCGGTGAATATCGTCTTTAACACCGGCTGCAGTGATGTGGCGGCCAATACGGAAATGAGTCAGAAGGTGCTTACGGGCTTTGCCCTGAATCCTAATGTCTACGGCGTAGTTATCATCGGCCTGGGCTGTGAAACCGTACCCCATGCCAAGCTGCGGGAAAAGATACAGGCAAGATGTTCCAAGCCGGTAGTTTCCTTTGGCATACAGGAAGAAGGCGGCACCTTAAAGACCATTGTAAAAGCTGTGCGGGCTGCCCGGGAAATGGCGGCTGAAGCCGGGCTGCAGCAAAAAGAAAAATTCCCCATCAGCGAGTTGCTGTTGGGGATAGAATGTGGCGGCAGCGATGCTACCTCTGGGATTGCCTCCAATCCTGCGGTGGGCAATCTTAGCGATAGGCTCGTAGATTTGGGTGCGTCCGCCATGATGAGTGAGTCCATTGAGTGGATTGGCGGCGAACATGTGCTGGCCCGTCGGGGCGCCACACCGGAAATCCACGACCAGATTATCCGGGTGTGCGAGGACTATGAAAAACATTTGCTGGCCGCAGGACAGGATTGCCGGGCGGGACAGCCGACACCGGGCAACAAAGCGGGCGGCTTGTCCACGATTGACGAAAAAAGCCTGGGCTGCATCCGCAAAGGCGGCACCCGTCCCATCGTGGAGGTGCTGGAACAGGCGCAGCCGCCTACGAAGCGCGGGGCCATCGTCATGGATACGGCAGGATATGATATTTCGTCTGTAACATCCATGGCGGCCGCCGGCTGTCAGATCATCATCTTCACTACGGGCAGGGGAACGCCTACGGGCAATGCCATTGTGCCGGTGCTGAAAGTGACCGCCAATGAACATACCTATAGCTGGATGGAAGATAATATGGACGTGGATTTATCGGGCATTATCCGAGGCGAGCAGACCATTGAGGAAAGCGGCGGTATGCTGCTGGAAAAGCTTCACGAGATTGCAAATGGCAAGCTCACCAAAGCGGAAGCTTATGGTTTTTCGGATATCGCGGTTGACCATGTGTGCAGATTTGTGTAATTGACATAAGGATGAAGCGTATAGAAAATATTATGCTGTCAGACCTTGAAATCCGGCTGGTCACGGTAGAAGTGCTGCAAAAGCTCAATAAAGGCGTGCAGGGATTGGCGCTTGTCATTTTTATGCGTGTAAACGCCACAGGGAATGACGACATCGCTGTCAAAGTCGAGCCAGGCAAATTCGCCGTTATGGTCATTTAAGAACCCCGGTGCCAGACATACGCCTTTGTGGGCAGCCACGTTGGTCAGGGTATTGTCATGGTCGGGACTGTTGAAATAATCCACATGAATTTCGCTGATCATGCGCTGCTGCAGGGCACGCAGCATGGGCGGGGAGCCGCCGCCTATCATAAGTGTACGACCTTTTAAGTCGCTGGGCGTAACCAGCGGCTTTTTTGTCAGGGCATCATTTTTCTCGGTAATCAGGTAGATGTGACTGTCAAACAGATGGTGACAGGTCACATCCGGTACGCGCTTCATCGTGTATTCCATGGCAAAGGTCACGTCCTGTTCGCCCTGCAGAAAGGATTCCTGTCCGTGCTGCCAGTCAAAACTGGGAATGACATTGACCGTCGGAAAACTGCGGCTGAATTGCGCAATGACCTGTGGCAGAAAGTAGATGGCGGAACGAATCGGCAGCGTTATGCGAATGCTTTCGGCGTATTTGGCGCTGAAATTCTGCCCCTGCTCAATGGCCTCCTTCAGCTGTCCGTAAAGCGTGCGCAAGGTGCCGACAAATTGTGCTCCTGCCGGTGTGAGCATAGCCCCTTTGCCGGAGCGTTCAAAGAGGGCAAAACCAATCTCGTTTTCCACAGCCTTTATCTGATAGGTCAGTGTGGGCTGTGAGATAAAGAGATTTTCGGCTGCGCGGTTGAAATTCAGTACCTGCGCCAACTCCAGGATATATTCCATTTGCTTGGTGTTCATCGGTGAGGCCTCCTTTGTTTCTATTTGCAGTATAGCGGTTGGCTATCGAAAATGCAACGATTATAATAGAAAAATTAAATTAATAATCTAAACTTACAATTGGATATTCTGATATAACATCGCTATAATGAAATCAACAAAAGGAAATGCAGATACGCTGAAAGGGGAATGTCAAATGTCACTGGAGATTTTAGAAGCAAAAGAAGCGATTCGCGAGGTTATTGACGGTTTTGTCAATCTGGAGTGCAATGTGCCGGCGCAGATGGTTTATTTTACCGAAGATGTTCATGTCATGGTCTATATGGGCGATAAGCTCACGATGAATATTCATGGACGTGATACGCTGGAAAAACAGTTTAGCGCTTTTACGGGCGGCATCAAAGCATCGCACCATCAAAATGGTCAGCAGGTCATTACGTTAGATGGCGATACGGCCACGGACGTGCATTACTGCCGAGCGGCCCTCGTGATGGAGGAAAACGGCCATGATGTGGTGTCGGACAACTACATCCGCTATACGGATAAGCTCGTGAAACAGGATGGCAAATGGCTCATCAAAGAGCGTGAGCAGCATTTTGTCATTACGAAGAAACAAGCACTGTGATTTATCGTAAATAACTTATGGCCGCGAAAGGCTCGCTTAAAAAGCCGCGTGAGGCAATAAGCTATTATACAGACGGTACTGGTGCTTTGTCACGAGTACCGTCCTTTTTATGGAGGAAAAATTTATGCCTATAAATGTATTTGAAGAAATGCGCAAGGGCGCAGCCTATGATATCCGACAGGAAGATTATGTGGAGCAGGTGCATAGTGAACTCAACCGCTGTGCCCGTCTGTGTCAGAAAATCAACGCCACGGATGTAAACGACAAAGAAAATATTCTGAAACAGGAAAAGGAACTTCTGTCCAATACCAAGTTCACAGATTCCTATTTTACGCCGCCTTTTCAGATTGATTGCGGCAACCGGGTATTTGTGGGCAAAAATGTCTTTGCCAATCATAATCTGACCATGATGTCTCTGGGCACCATTACGATTGAAGATGGGGTTATGTTGGGACCGGAAGTAGGGCTGTTTACCGTCAATCATGAACCGAAAAATATCCGTACGGTCATGACCAAGGAAATCCATATCAAGAAAAATGCCTGGATTGGCGCCAGAGTCAGCATTTTGCCCGGTGTAACCATTGGGGAAAATGCGATTGTCGGTACTGGGGCCGTGGTCACGAAAGATGTTCCCGATAACTGTATGGCTGTCGGCGTGCCGGCAAAGGTCGTTAAGAAATTAGATTAAATTTATGAGAGGGGCAAATATATGAGCAAAGATGTTATGATTGTCACCGGTGCCGGGCAGATTTCCATGGCAATTGCCCGCCGCATGGGCTATGGCAAGAAGATTATTATTGGGGATAAAAACGAAAACAATGCACAGGCGGTTGCTGAAATCATGAATCAGGCAGGCTTTGATGTGGAGCCGTTTGTGATGGATATGTCTTCGCGAACTTCCATTCAGGCTATGGTGCAAAAAGCAACGGAATATGGTGAAGTGAAGTATTTGATTTGTGGCGCAGGTGTTTCGCCGTCACAGGCACCGATTGAAGTGATCTTGCAGGTTGATCTCTATGGAACGGCAGTATTGATGGAAGAAGTCGGCAAAGTTATCGCTAAGGGCGGTGCAGGCGTAATTATCTCCAGCCAGTCCGGTCATCGCCTGCCGGCACTTACGCCGGAACAGGACAGGGCGCTGGCAATGACACCGACAGAAGACCTGCTAAAGCTGGATTTTTTGCAGCCGGAAAAGATAAAGGATACCCTGCATGCCTATCAGCTGGCCAAACGCTGCAATGAAAAGCGCACGATGTATGAAGCTGTCCGCTGGGGCGAACGTGGTGCAAGGATAAATGATATTGCGCCTGGTATCATTGTCACGCCTTTGGCCATAGATGAATTCAATGGCCCGCGTGGTGATTTTTACAAGAATATGTTTGCCAAATGCCCGGCAGGCCGCCCAGGTACTGCTGATGAAGTGGCTGATGTAGCAGAGCTTTTGATGAGCGAACGGGCGCAGTTTATCGCGGGGGCAACATTTTGGGTAGATGGTGGGGCAACAGCTTCTTATTACTATGGGCCGTTGCAGCCATAAATAATTGTTACTACCGGTAAGGTCTAACTTTATGGGGTCACTACAATATCCTATCGAATCAAAAGGTCTTCTATGATAAAATATGAACAAGTCATAGAAGATCTTTTATTATGTCAAGATCCAAGTGATGTGTTGTCGGATGGATGGGTAAGGGGAGCGGTTGAACATGCAGGTTTTGTATATACATGGCAAAGGTGGAAATGCTGAGGAAAGCAAACATTATGAGCCGCTTTTTCCCCAGGATAAGGTTAGCGGGCTGGATTATCAGACCTTTTCGCCCTGGGATACCGGCCGGGAAATTCGGACTGCTGTTGAGCAGCTGGCAGAAAAGCATGAGAAGATTATCCTGATTGCCAACAGTATTGGTGCTTTTTTTAGCATGAATGCGGGAATAGACGGGCTAATTCAGAAGGCCTATTTTATTTCGCCCATTGTGGATATGGAAAAACTGATTTTGGATATGATGAGATGGGCCAATGTGCGGAGGCGGAACTGGAAGCTCAAGGCGTAATTCATACAGAATTCGGTGAGGATTTATCGTGGGAGTATCTGAGTTACGTAAGAAATCATCCCATCAAATGGAATGTGCCAACGCAGATTCTGTACGGCGAAAAAGACCAGCTGACATCGCTGGCAACGATGAAGGATTTTGCCGAAAAGCATCATGCAGGGCTGACGGTCATGGAAAATGGTGAGCATTGGTTCCATACGGAGGAACAGATGGCTTTTCTTGATGATTGGATTTTCGTCACAAAATTCTAGGAGGCTGCTTGATGGTTACATACGAATATGGTAATCCCCATGCGGTCATTACGCTCGTTCAGCCTGTGGATGACCATGATATAGCTGGTATGGATGCTGAAGTGGCAGAAATTCAAAGGCTGTCCGACAAAGACTTCCGCTTGTTGGCAGTTAAGGTGGATAGCTGGAATCATGACTTATCTCCGTGGCCGTCACCTGCGGTTTTTGGCAAGGATGATTTCGGTGATGGTGCAGGAGAACTGCTGACCGCAATCCTGAAGCTATGTCAGGATAAGAGCAAAATTTATTATCTGGGTGGATATTCACTGGCGGCTTTGTTCGCCATTTGGGCAGCTTATCAAACCGATAAGTTTGCGGGCATTGCCGCAGCTTCACCATCCATCTGGTTCCCGGGATTTGTGGACTACATGAAGGACAATACGATTCAATGCCCCAACGTATACTTCAGCCTTGGCGATAAAGAAGAAAAGACTAAGAATGCGGTTATGGCTAGTGTGGGCGATTGCATCCGGGATGGCTGCGCATGGCTGAAGGAGCAGGGGCTTAACTGTACGCTGGCATGGAATACAGGCGGGCATTTTAAGGAGCCGGAGATTCGGACAGCGAGAGCCTTTGCGTGGCTTATAAGTTCAGCCGCGTTAAAGGCGGACAGTAACCAATTTGCTTCATCCGGATGCTATGCTGGTTCGTCAGGAAGTGTTCGTTGAAGAGCAAGGTTTCCATGATGAGTTCGACGATATTGATGAAATCGCAGATCACTATCTGCTGTATGTAGATGGTGAAATTGCTGGATGCTGCCGTGTTTTCCCGTCAAAAGATAACGGCAAGTACACTTTAGGTAGATTAGCCATTCGAAAGAAATATCGCGGTCAATCATATGGCAGTCTCATTATGCGTAAGGTGGAAGCGTGGATAAAAAAGAACAGCATTCCAGCCTTGGAGTTATCGGCACAGGTAAGGGTACGACCTTTCTATGAAGCATTAGGTTATATTGCTAGTGATGACGAATACCTTGATGAGGGATGCCCGCATATTCATATGGAAAAAGCTTTTATCTAATGGCAGGCGTATCGTGGGAGTTGACAACTTCTGGCTATAGTAATAGAATACGAAGTGTCGAATATTTTCTTCGACTAGATATTGTTTTTTATTGTTGAGGAGCTTGCTGTTTGAGAAACAACACCTTGGAGATTGCAGGCTGACCGGGAGGTTGGCTTAATTGTAATCTCACACCGACCTCCCTGTATTGCAGTCATCAATCATCAGGAGGAAAAACAATGAGCAAAAATGACTATCGTATTCGTTTGGAAAAAATTGAGGAACATCGTGAAGTAGAAAACATGGTACGGGAATCCTTTTGGAATGTCTACCGTCCCGGTTGTTTGGAGCACTATGTTCTGCATTGTCTGCGAAATGACCCAGCCTTTGTGCCGGAGTTGGATTTTGTCATGGAAAAAGATGGCCGGTTGATCGGCCAGAACATCTTTATGCGTGCCGTTATCAAGGCTGATGATGGCAGGGAAATCCCGATTATGACGATGGGCCCTATTTGCATATGTCCGGAACTGAAAAGGCAGGGCTATGGCAAGATTTTGCTGGATTTCAGCTTGCAGAAAGCTACTGAATTGGGCTGTGGAGCCTTGTGTTTTGAAGGAAACATCGGTTTCTATGGCAAGAGCGGCTTTGATTATGCCAGCAATTTTGGCATTCGTTATCATGGCCTGCCAGAAGGGGTGGATGCATCCTTTTTTTTGTGCAAGGAACTGGTACCGGGGTATCTGTCGGGCATTACCGGTGAATATACCACGCCAAAAGGTTATTTTGTAGATGAGGCAAAGGCTGAGGCATTTGACAAGGATTTTCCTTTCAAAGAAAAATTGGTGCTGCCAGGGCAAATTTTCTAAACGTATGCTAGTAGAACAAAACTATTTATCTGATCTGCGTAATGAACGCGTACGGTAATCGTATGTATAGACAAGAAAGCAAATAGTGACAAAGAAAAGGGGCGATTAAAATGACGATGTTGGATAAGAAAGAATTGCAATGCGAGGAAATGAGCAGCGTAACAGGCGGCAACGCCGTAGGCCCAGTGAATGAAACCGGTCCGTTGAATGAGACTGTACCGCTTAACTATCCCTATGAATTAAAGAATGGACCTTTAATGCCTGGTCCTGTCCATGAGACTGGCTCATTAATCGGCCGCAGATGAAACGGATTAGCTAGATAAAACAATGGGGCTGCTGCACAAAAGCCTTTTACCGCAATAACCAATATGCAAGAAAGATTTGCTTACTGGTTATCGCAGGGAAAGGACTTGTGCAGCAGCCCTGTTTTGCATAGATTTCAAGATGGCGTAATCAAGATTTATTCTTGACTTGGAGTATACTCCAAGTGATAGAGTAAAAGAGGATAATGTGTATGGAGGAGAGAATATGAGCAAGAAAGTAGTGATCATTTCCACGAGCCTGAGAAAGAACAGCAATTCTGAGGCATTGGCCAAGGCTTTTGCTGAAGGTGCCAGGGAGGCAGGACACGTGGTGGAGCAGATTTCCCTGCGGGATAAGACCATAAACTTCTGCAAAGGCTGTCTGGCCTGCCAAAAGACCATGCAGTGCGTGATCAAGGACGATGCCAATGAAATCACGGCCAAAATCGGTCAGGCAGATGTGGCGGCCTTGGCGACACCGGTCTATTACTATGGCATGTGTGGGCAGTTAAAGACGCTTTTGGACCGGGCAAATCCCTTGTTCCCAGCGGATTATCGCTTCCGCGAAGTTTACCTGCTGGCCACGGCGGCAGAAGATGAAGAAGACACGGTGGCCGGAACCCGCATCGGCGTGCAGGGCTGGGTGGACTGCTTTGACAAGGCTGAACTGAAAGCGACACTGTTCTGTGGCGGTGTGACGGACACAGGCGATATTGTCGGCAATGCCGCCTTGGAAAAAGCCCGGCAGGTTGGCAAAAATATTTGAACCTTTAGCAGAAAGGGCATGTTGTATGAAGCGAAGAACTTTTATCTTGGGAGGTTTGGGGGCATTGGGCATGCTGGCTGGCGGTGGGGCGTTGTTTGTGAACCGCCCGGAATTTGGCAGGCCGCCCCAGGGAGCGCGGCTGGCCCGTATGGAGGCATCGCCTCACTATATGAATGGCCAGTTCCAGAATCTGGTGCCGGTACAGGTCATGAACGAGAAAAGCGGCGAAAACCGCTTTGTCGCCACGGCGAAATTCCTGTTCGGCGATAAGTCCCAGCTCTCACCCAAAGAGGCAATGCTCTCGGATAAAACGGATTTGAAGACATTGGACGTTTCGCAGGATGCGGTTGTCTGGATGGGACACTCCACGTTTTTCCTGCAGCTGGGCGGCCGGCGCATCCTGATCGATCCAGTGTTCAGTTCTTACGCTTCGCCGGTGTTTTTCATCAACAAGGCCTTTCCGGGCAGCAATATCTATACGGCTGGTGATATGCCGGAGATTGATGTGCTGGCCATCTCCCATGACCATTGGGATCACTTGGACTATCCCACGGTGATGGCGCTGAAGCCAAAAATCAAGCAGATTATCTGTCCGCTGGGCGTGGGGGAATATTTCGAGCAATGGGGATTTGACATCTCTATTATCCATGAGGAAGATTGGGATACGGAAATCAGATTGGCGGATGATTTTTCCGTCCATATCCTGCCCTCCCAGCATTTTTCGGGGCGTTTTCTGAGGCGCAATCCGACGTTGTGGTGCGGTATGGCCTTTGTGACGCCTGTGCGCAAGGTGTACTACACCGGCGATGGCGGCTATGGGGAACATTTCAAGGCCATTGGGCAAAAGTTTGGCGGTTTTGATCTGATGCTTGGCGAAAACGGCCAGTACAATATGGCCTGGCATGCGATTCATATGCTGCCAGAGGAAACGGCCCAGGCAGCATCGGATGTGGGAGCAAAATTGCTTCTGCCTGCCCACGGCGGCAAGTTTGCCCTTTCCCGTCATCCCTGGCAGGAACCTTATCGGGAACTGACTCGTTTTAGCCAGGGGCGGGGGTATAAAATACTGACTCCGGAAATCGGGGAGGTGGCTTATCTTGACAGTGGCAGCACTCAGAACTTTGGGCCCTGGTGGGAGGACATGAAATAACAGCAAAAGAGCGTCATCGATGTTGATGACGCTCTTTTACTGCATTGAGTTTTTTATTCTTGTTTTTCAACCATCGTCTGGTCAATATCAGAGAAAATGTTTGAGGAATGTTCCTGTTTACAGAAATCTATTTTTCAGAGCTTCTAAAAACTTCTGAGAGGCTTTGGAAAATACCTGATTCTTTTTCCAGGCGATAAATGGCTGAGCAAAAATCTCCGGTTTCAGGGGGCGACAGCAGATGTCGCTCCCTTTTGTATTGATGATGTTTTCGAAGGCCAGAACACAGCCAAGTCCCTCCCGTACCATCAGGGAGGCGTTGTAGAGCAGGGTGTAGGAACCAGCGTATGCAGCTCTTCCAGAGGCTTGCCTAACCAGTTTAGCAGTTCATCTCCGTGGGTGCTGGGAGAAAACTTAAAGTGAGTTGCCGACGAGTCTTCTCCACAGGGAGGGCTCGTTTGCAAAGAGGGAGTATAATTGTGAAAAACAAGAATCTGTTGCTTGTTCATCCTGGCTGTGGGGGTGTTCAGCATACTGAACACGGAGATGGGCTTACAGCAACTCAGAACAACTGGCAACAGCGTTTGCTGATGGAGCCAGAGAAGCGGGGCATAATGTAGTGGAGATTTCCCTGCGGGATAAAACCTTAGGTTTTTGCAGGGGATGTCTTGCCTGTCAGAAGACTTTGCAGTGTGTAATCAAGGATGATGCCAACGATATTGTGGAAAAGATGGGCAAGGCTGATGGGAAACAGCTAGGTATAACGATGTGTTTGCCACTTGCTGGCAGCCAATCCAAGATAAACTGACGGAATTTCTTGCTTGCCGTTGTGGGCAGAGTGTATTTATCCGTGATAAGGTAAACACTCTGTCCTTTTTCTGTGCCTTCGCTCAGAGGGCGAAGAACGATATCCTCATGGGTATTTAGAACCGCTGCATAATCGTAGCCGATGTTGATGGCGTGATTCTGAGCCACCAGTTCCGTGATGATTGATTCATCTGCTGTTTCGCCAAGAATCTTCACTTTCAATCCTGGCAGGAGAATGTACCGGTCAATATTATCCCGGAAACATTGATAAGCCCGGCCTTTGCTGATGATGGTTTCTCCATCCAAATCGGCATAGGATAGTTCTGGTTTGGCGGCCAGGGTATTTTTGATTGACCCATGGCTGTCACCCAAACATGTGCTGTCGTTTGTTGACATACCGGAGATGCCCTTCCATGTGCCAGATCCTGTAAAGGAGAACATGGCTATGCCCTTTTATGACCTGCCCATGTCCGTGGAAGAAATATTGCAGGGGGTTGATTATTATGTGGTAACGCATATTCATCCGGACCACATTGATATGGCAATGGATGGCACAGTGGGGGCTCCCTTAGATAAAAATGTACCAGTCATCTGTCAAAATGAGGAAGATGCAGCTGTTTTCGAGAAATCTGGCTTTAAGAAGATTATCGTCCTTTCCCGTGAGGGGATGGATTTTGGTGCGGCAAGGCTGACGCAGGTGCCTGCTCGTCATGGAACTGTAGTTCCTTGTGGTGAAGCCATGGGGATCATGTTTACCTCCCCTAAGGAGAAAACGTTCTATTTGGCTGGGGATACAGTTTGGTATCCTGAAGTGCAGGAAAATATTCGCAAGTTCAGCCCGGAGGTTATTGCCCTTAACTGTTCCGCTGCTGAATTGGTAGAAAATGGCCGTTTGATTATGAATGATGAGGATGTTTGGTCTGTGGCCATGGAAGCACCGCAGGCTAGACTTTATCTTACACATTTGGATAATGTTGCTCACGCTACCATTACCCGTCATACTATGCGTTCCTTGCTCATGGCCCGTCATGTGGAAAATTATGATATGCCTGGCGATGGCGAAAGTCTTTGCTACTAAGCAATACTTGTTTGAAAATCCATGGTCAGCTTGACAAGGTCGATAAGGGCCGCCAGGATAAGGAAGCGATAAAAGACGCTGTGAAGAACGTGACTTTTTATAGTCCGCATCTTCACAGCGTCTTCATATAAATGAAAGGGAGTTATTCTTTTGCTTGAGCATAAAGTCGGGGATTGATTTTATGTTTTTTATGTTGTATATGAAATAACCTGTCGGTGAAATCCAATCGGGGAGCAAAAAGTTTAAAATGTATTTAGTGGCAAAAAATGGGCTATAATGCTATTATAAGCTTATTATAGCAATCAATAGGGAGGATTATAGATGAAAACGGCGATTATTTATGATTCAAGGACACATACAACAGAAAAGGCAGCAGCATTCATTGCCAAAGGAATAGTGGAAAGCGGATATAGCGAAGTAAGGTGCTTCAATATTGACGAGGCGGATTTGGATTACATCAAGCAATCGGATATGGTTATCTTTGGTTCGCCCACCTATATGGCTTCCGTTACCGGGAAAATGAAAAATTGGCTGGAAAGCAATATCAAGAAGCTGAATCTGGCAGGAAAACTGGGTGGCGCTTATGCGACGGAGCAGTATATCCACGGCGGCGCTGAAAATGCCATCAAGGAAATGATTGTGTTTATGATGGTGGCGGGGATGATGGTTTATTCTGGTGGCAGCGCCTGCGGCAAACCGGTTATCCATCTGGGGCCCGTAGGGATGAGCCAGAATATTGAAGACTTTGAAGAAGTGTTTTTTATTTACGGCAAGAGAATGGGGGAACAGCTGGGCAAATTGCAGAAATCATAAGCTGTGGAGAAAGCCTGAGGTTGGAGGTTTTGGATAAAAACAACAAGGGTCTGTTGCATGTGATATTACGTGCAACAGACCCTTGATTTATTCTTTTTTCTCTTTCTTTAAGGGTGAGCCTTCCATGGACAGATTCTCTTTGGCATAAGCCTGCAGGTCATCATGGTTTTCCACCACATCTTCTACATAGGCTTTGATGTCCTTTTTGAGACTTTCCGTATCGGCCGCAGACATTTCCCCGAGTTTTTGGAAGGTCTGCTTATGTTGACGGGTAAACTCATAATCGTCATCGTATTTGCGGAAGAGCAGACGAATCATCTTGCGGCGCAGGAATTTTTCCCGGATGATATTGTCCCGCTCCTGAATCCAGGCGATGGACAGCACGGCCAAGACCAGGAAGCCCATGTAGCCCAGCAAAGGATACATCCAGGACACCAGCTGGGTGAAGCCACCGAAGCTGCAGATATAGCCCAGCGCCACGATGCCGATGATATAGCGATGCATTTTACGGTCATCATCCCCCGCAAAACGACGGGCGGTAGCATAATAAAGGCTGAAGGCAGTATTGAAAATCAAGGCAAAGATGACCAGAGCGTAGGCAAAGGCAAACAGGGGATGGATATGGTTGACAATCATGAGCATGGGGATTTCGGCATCCTTGACCATGTCCAGATTGGCAAAGAGTGCCAGCGCCGCACAGGTAACGATAACACCGATGATTACGCCGCCCAAGGCACCGCCCTTTTCGGCATCGCCGATACGGATGACCGAACCGCCGAGCACCAGTGCCATGGAAACGCCGTTCATCACACAGAGGGCGAAGTAGTTCATTACGGACAGATAGATATTCGGCATGACGGGGTTCATGGTGCTTGCTACAGCATTGAGCGCTGTAAAGTCATAGGTTTTTCCGGCAAAGGTGTAGCCCGTTACCACCAGAATCATCAAAATGATAATGGGGGTAAAAATGCCCAATACCCGCGTGATTTTGTTGAAATCCATAAAGGAAATGACAATAATCAGCAGGGAACAGAGCAGGGCCCCTGCCCAGCTGGGCAGGCCAAACTGCTGCTGCAGATTGGCCCCTGCACCGGCCACCATAACAAAGCCTACAACAAAGCAGGAAATAATCAACGTAATGTCAATGATGCGGTTGATGACGGGATGGGCGATTTGTTCCAGCACTTCCTGATGGTTGCTGGATTGATAATGAGAGCCCAAGGTCACAATAATCCGGCCAAAGATGACATTGAGCAAGCCGAGGACAATCACACCCCAGATTCCTGCCTGTCCGAAACTCAAGAAGTATTGCAGCATATCCTGGCCGGAAGAAAGCCCTGCTCCCACCAAGACACCAACATAGGCCATGGCTATGGATAAGGCTTCCTTACTGATGCGCAAAAAATTCATACATTACCTCCTATAACAAAAATGTAAAAAGCATACATGTATTATAACATGAAAAGTATATTTACACAAAAATGCTCCGGCAAGCAGGGCAGATTAAAGAGGGTATAAGCAGTTGTTTATTTTGCCTCCGGGGCAATTTTCAGGATAAAGCTTACCGGAAGTTCGGCTTCGGCATTGAGCCATTTTTGCAGGCGGGCTTGTTCGTCTTCGTCAAGGGCGGCTTTGCAGGTAATGATGGCCAGAAAGCCCGTATAAACAATCTGGCTTTCATTGTTTTCCGTGGCGATGGCGGCTCCTTCAATACCGGCGAAGGCTGGGAACAGGATGGGAGCTTTTTCCCGTATGCTGGCCAGCAGCTTTTGGTCGGCCTCGAATCGCTGGTAGGCGGGGCTGTAACGCATGCTCAGTTCCTTGTACTTGCGCAAATCTTCCTGAGCTTTGGCAAGGCTGGCTCCGCCAGCGGCGTTCCACTGGGTGTTGATGAGGTTTTGGACATCCTCAGTGCGGACGGTGCCGGACAGATCGTTCTGAATGATATGCAGGTTCCAATCTGCAAAATGGGAATAAGTCTGCAGCTTTTTTTCCAATTCGGCCTGTTCTTCATCCGTAACCGTCCGGCCGATAAGGGTCAAATCCAGCTTTTTCTCCTGGGGCGTCAGATGGAAAGCTACGACCTGTGGGTTTCCCTGCTGGAAATTGCTTTCGATATAGGCTTTGACCTGAGCATGTTCCAGATTATTGCGGATGCTCTGGTAGGCCATATACATGCTGGGCAGGATGATGAGCACGCCCAGCAGGGAGAGAAGCCAGCGCTGGCGGCGGAAAACCTGTTCGGAGACGTAGGTCTTGGCGGGAATTTTGATGAATTTCAGCACGATAAAGGTGGTCAGGCAGATGAAGAAACTGTTGATAAAGAAGAGATAGAGCGCGCCAAAGAAGAATTTGGGCGAATAGGTGGCTAGTCCATAGCCTGCCGTGCACAGGGGTGGCATCAGGGCGGTGGCGATAGCTACGCCGGGAATCACATTGCTCTTTTCGATGCGGGTGCTGCCGATGATGCCGGCCAGGCCGCCAAAGATGGCGATAAGCACGTCCCAAATGGTGGGTTCCGTGCGGGCTAGTAGCTCCGTGGAGGCAGTGTCGATGGGGGAGAGGGTAAAATATACCGCCGAGGTCAGGACGGAGAGAATGACCTGAAATACGAGCTTCAGGAAGGATTCCCGGACATAGGCACTGTCATAAGTTGCCATGCCATAGCCCAAGGACATGATTACGCCCATCAGCGGCGAGATCAGCATGGCGCCGATGATGACGGCGGTGCTGTTCATGTTCAGGCCGATAGAGGCAATGAAGATGGCAAGAATCAGGATACACATGTTCGTGCCTTTGAGGGTGCCGCCGCTATGGATGCGCTCCGCTATTTCCTCCAAGGGGGCACGGTCCTTTTCCAAGTCAAAGATATTGGCGGCGACGGTTTTGAGGGTATTCATAGGCAATCCTCCTAGTATGGGGCAGCTGCTTATATCAAAACTTCGATGCTATCCTGGAATTGCGAAACATTGATTACCGTCTGAATTGTGAGCAGTACCCCTGTGATGATGATGATACAGGCAATGAACAAGGTCTTGATACTGCCCGTCTGGCTTCTTCATAACGTACCCTCCTTTGGCGAAAAAATGAAACATTCGTTTCTGCATATCTTCGTGATGGAGGAGGAAATTCCTGCTGTCAAATTTGCTGATTCAAAATAAAATAGCGGGCAATAATGGGAAACGAACTAACTAACCTGCATTGCGGGCTGGGAAGAAAAGTTGTAATGGCACAATGTGTTATATAAAAAAATATATATGTTAATATAGTGTATAATTTTTTATATAATACATTACAAGAGGTGATGGATGATGAATCCGAAGCTAAAATCCTATATTCCCGTTGCCGATATGATAGCTCAGACCTGGGGCGCAGAATGTGAAGTGGTTCTGCATGATGTGGCAGATCCGGAGCACAGTGTGGTATATGTGGTCAATGGCCATGTAACAGGCCGGGAGATTGGCCAGGGATTTGAGCATTTTGTCAAAAGTGCCCTGGAACAGGGCGGTACAAATGAAGATTTTGTAGCCAATGATTTCTTTCGCAAGAAGGGGAAGCTGATTCGTACCTCGTCTGCGATGATTCGTGATGATGAGGGCAAGCTGATTGGTGCGCTCTGCATCAATATCGACATGACGCGGATGCTGCAGCAGGCAGAATACATTCAGTCCTTCCTGCCTCAGGCTCAGGAAAAAACAACGGTCAAGAAGGATGTTTCCCCTGATCGGGTAGAAGATATGGTCTTTTCCCTGATTGATAATATCCTGGCCGACTGTGAGACAGCAGCCCTTTCCCGTGAGGAACGCATAGCCAAGATACGCTTCATGGACACACGGGGCATCTTCCAGCTGAAGGGCAGCATTGAGCAGGTGGCGGAGCGCCTGGGTGTAAATAAGGTTACGGTATACAGTTATTTGGATGAGGTTCGCGGTAAACGCTGAGCCTTATTTTATAAGATTGTTATATAAATTTTTATATAAATATAAAATATTATTTAAAGGAGGAAATATCATGAGAAATGTTGAACCAGCAGGGGTAAAGGCTATGGGTCATTATATGCCGGGAATCGTTTCCGGGAACAATCTCTTTGTTTCGGGGCAGCTGCCCATTGATCCGCAAACGGGCAAAGTGATAACAGGTGGTGCGTATTTCCAGACAGAGCGTGCCCTGCAGAATATGGAAAAAGTGCTGATGGGAGCAGGTGTCAGCCGTGATCAGGTCGTGATGATGCATGTTTATGTGTCGGATATTGCGTATTGGGATGAGGTCAATGAAGCCTATGCCAAGTTTTTCGGCAGCCATAAGCCCACCAGAACGGTGGTACCCACCGGCAAGCTGCATCATGGTGCATTGGTAGAGGTGGAAGCCGTGGCCGAACTGCGGGAATGGGCCATCGACTGAAAACGAGGTTTGGCAGGATCTTGTGAAGAGGTTCATTGTTGGAGGGAGCGATTCAGAATGAAATACGTATGCAGCAAATGCGGTCATGAAGAAGATGTTCAGATACTGAAGATAAAATGCGATTGCGGCGGCTTGTGGAAGCTGGACTTCCAGCCGCCTAAGTTCAGCCGGGATTTGATTGACCAGGATACCTGGAGCATTTTCCGCTATCGGAAGTTTATGGCTTTGCCTGATGAAAGCTGGCGGCAGGTTTCTCTGGGTGAGGGGATGACCCCCATCATTCCGTTGGATGAAGATGTGCTGGTGAAGATGGACTATTATATGCCCACCCTTTCCTTCAAGGACCGGGGGGCTGCCGTATTGGTGGCTTATATGAAATGGCTGGGGGTCAAACATGCCGTTCAGGATAGCAGCGGCAATGCCGGTAGCAGTGTGGCTGCTTATGCTGGCCGCGTGGGCATAGATTGCGAAATCTTCGTTCCCGAGGGAACCTCCGACAAAAAGATCCGGATGATTGAGGCACATGGCGCCAAGGCAAATGTGGTTCCCGGTAATCGGGACCATTGTGCCGATGTCTGCCGGGCTAAGGTGGAAAATGAAGGCGTGTATTATGCCAACCATGTGTATAATCCCTTTTTCTACGAGGGAACCAAAACTTATATATACGAAACCTTTGAGCAGTTGGGCAGAATTCCGGAGCATATCTTCATCCCGCTGGGCAATGGCACCCTGTTCATCGGCGTCATGAAAGGGCTGGAGGAGCTGCTGGCCAGCGGAGCCATCGACCATTTCCCTCAGGTCGTGATTGTGCAGAGTGAACGCTGTCAGCCCTTTATCAAGGCCATGGAAAAAGGCGGTCATGACATTTCTCCGGAGCCGGTGGAACGCACGCAGGCAGAGGGAATCGCTATCGGCTTACCCATGCGGGGCGCAGAGATTCTGGACTATATTTATCGCTACAAAGTGAAGGCGGCCACCATTCCTGAGGACAAGATTCTCGCTGCCCGGGAAAAGCTGTCCAGCAGGGGTATATATGCAGAACATACCACCGCTGCTGTATATGACGGCGGATCTGGACTGGTGTCTCCAGCAGGAGCGAATTGCTGTGGCGGAGCTAAATAAGCGGCCACTGATCATTTACCGGCGCTTCCAGCAGGTGCTGCAAGAGGTCTTTGACAAGAAGCAGGTGGAGCCAGAGATCTACTGCCGCAATGATGATGCCCGGACCACTATCCTCTGGGCCAATGCAGGCCTGGGGATTGGTATTGCGCCCCTATCGGCAGTGGATTTGGCTGCCCATGAGCAGCTGCATATCAAGATTATTGATGAGCCGTCCTTGGAAACTCATATTGCAGCGGTCTGGAGGCGGAATACGAATCTTTCCCGCATCGGCAAGGAATTTTTGACAGCCCTTTGCGGTTTGAACACTGTGGCAGCTGTAGATACAAATCAGGAGGGAAAATAAATAATGTCCAATGAGGAAATGAAATCTGTGGCAGCAGCCTGTCCCTACTTTTACTGGAAACTCTTCCAATCCACCTTTCTTATCAGTGCCTTTACGGTCGGCGGCGGCTTTGTGATTATTCCATTGCTGCGGGCCAAGTATGTGGATGAATATGGCTGGCTCAGCGATAAGGAAACCTTGAACCTGGTGTCCATTGCCCAGTCCATGCCCGGTGTGGTAGCCGTCAATGCTTCTATCATCTTGGGTTACCGCATGGCAGGCATCCCTGGAGCATTGACGGCTTTAGCGGCCACCATCCTGCCGCCCCTTATCACTTTGTCCGCTATTTCCTGTGCCTATGACTGGTTTGCCAGTAATCTCTATGTGCGCTATGCCCTGAAGGGAATGCAGTGTGGGGCTACAGCGCTGATTGTCAATGTGGCCATCGACCTGCTGCAGAAGCAGTGGCGGAAGAAACTCATATGGCCCCTGGCCATCATTGCGGGCACCTTTGTGGCCAATTTCTTTTTCGGTATCAACATCATGCTGCTGGTGGTCATTGATGGCATTCTGGGGCTATTGTTCTTGCGCAGTGCGGAATATGGGAAATAAGGGGGAGACGAGTTCATGATTTATTTGACCTTATTCTGGGAGTTTGCCAAAGTCGGCATTTTCTGCGTGGGTGGCGGTTATGCCTCGATGCCGCTGATTCAGGCCGCGGTGGTGGATTCTTATCATTGGATGAGCCTGGGGGAATTCGTGGATATCTTCACCATTTCCCAGATGACGCCGGGGCCGATTGGCATTAACGCTGCTACCTTTGCGGGCATGAAGATTGCCGGGACTTTCGGTGCCGTCTGTGCTACCGTGGGATTTTGTACGCCCTCCCTTATCCTGGGCATTGTTCTGGCAAATCTCTTTTTCAAATATGGCGATATCGGCCCCATCCGCGGCATCCTCAACGGCTTGCGGCCTGCCGTGGTGGCGCTGATTGCCGCCGCGGGCATCAGCTTTGTGGTGCTGGCCCTCTGGAATACGGAAACACTGCCGGTCGACCTGACCACCATTGACCCCTTGGGGGTAATCATTTTAGCTGCTTCCCTGGTGGCTGTGCGCAGGAAAATCGGTGTGATAAAGATCCTGGCTGGTACAGGGTTTGCCGGCTTGGTGCTGGGCATCATCCGGCAAACCCTGGGGTGATATCAACGGCAGAAGGTAATCGCAAATAACAGTGCCGATTTGGACTGAAGGCAAAGAGGTATCAGGCTGGGAAAATTAGACAGACTGACCCCATATCATCGGGACTGCTGCCGTAAAGTTCACTAAAAAAAGAGGCTGTTGCAAGTGCTTTTCACTTGCAACAGCCATTTCGATAATGTTTAAAGGAATTATATTTTGGGGAAGTGGTGACGATGAGGCGTCATATGGGGGGAGGGGGGATTACTTCCTTGATTATAATCTATCATTTTTCGATACATATTGCTAATGCTTTATCTATGTTTGTAACGATGTTTCAGTCAATGTCAAATAATTTGTATCAATATTACAATGCAGACGGGGGTTATGGCTTGTCTGCATTGGTTCCCTTTGCCTGTAGCCTGCGCTGGCCTTTACAAAAGCGGCGAAGATCTTTTGGCTGTTCTGATCCTTGAACCAGGAGAATTCCGGGTGCCATTGGACGCCCCAGACAAAATTCCGTTGCGGATAGTGGACCGCTTCGATCAGGCCATCATCGGCTATGGCCATTATTTCAAGGCTGTCTGCCAATTGATGTATGCCCTGATGATGGTAGCTGTTTACGCCCAAATGAGTTTCTCCCAGCAGGGAAAAGAGCGGTGAGGTCCTGGCAAGGGAGACGCCATGGGCAGTCCTGTCGTATGGTGGCGTCATATGATGCAGGCAGTCAGAGGGCCTTTGCAGGGGCAGATCCTGATAGAGGGTTCCCCCCAGAAAGGTATTCAAAAACTGCAGTCCCCGGCAGATTCCCAGCACGGCCATGTTGCGCTTCAAGGCTGTTTCCAGCAGGATATTTTCCATCCGGTCGCGCTGGGGGGAGCATTCGCCGCATGACGGCAGCTTCCTTTCGCTGTATTGTTCGGGATTGACGTCCTGCCCGCCAGTCAGGAGGATTCCATCGCAGAGACCTGCGGCTTGGAGGATTTCCTCCTTATCCGTGCTCAGGGGCAGAATTAGGGGCATCCCTCCTGCTGCCCTTATGCCATCCAGATAGCCTGGCAGCATCCACAGGCTCTTCCGGCCAATATCCACCAGGGGAACAACACCGATTATTGGTTTTTGCATCGCTTTTCCGCCTTTCTGTTGGTTATCCTATTGTGGCGCAAAAATGGGGCTTACGGAATATTCCATAAGCCCCATTGCTTGTTACCAACATTTTACCTCATGTCAGTCTGACCTGTCAATTTTATTCAAGTGCCTGTATGTGTCAAGAAGTTCTCGGTAAATTTTGCCTGTATACAAATGTATGCTATTTATAGACTTTTTATGCTATGGCTTTAGCCAATTTTCCTATCGAGCTGCTACTTGGTGCATCAAGATGAATCTGGCCACGCCGCACTCCTTGGGTGCCGGTGGCAGCGCCTATGTGTGGTGCCGCCTTTGCCTATCTGGTGGTGAGCACGTTCCATATCCTTTGAGACGTCCCATTTCACTGCGCCTGCGGCCCAGGTGCTGGTGGTGGATGATACCCCCATGAACCTCACGGTGGTGCGGGGCCTGCTGAAGCAGACGAAAATCCAGGTGGATACCGCCGTCAGCGGCTATGAATGTCTGGAATTGGCAGGGACAAAAGCATACGATATGATTTTCCTCGATCACCGGATGCCGGGCATGGACGGCATAGAAACCCTGTAGGCTCTCCGGCAGGCGGCGGATCGGCTGGCCTGGGAAGAGATGCGGGAAATCTTGTCCTGACACAGAAAAGGGGGTGTTGCACGTAATGTACGTGCAGCACTCCTTTTTCGTGCAAAAAAAGATGGGGTTGTTGCAGGTGATCCCTCACTGGCAACAGCCCCGTTTTAGCCTGCGCAGCGATAATCAGACAGGGCCAGGTCGCTTAATATTTTTGTATTTCTTACGATATAATATAGAGTGATAAAAATACGATGCAGACGCTGTCTATGCAGCAGAATTAATTGAATAAAACAGGAATTTTATATACTTTGACGAATAATATAAATACAAATTTTATTAGAACTCATCATTGGGGTTCAAGCCATAGAATTCAGGAGGCAGGACTATGTTCGATATAAAGGAAAGAAAATTGACCGTTATGTTGATGGCAGCATTATGCTTCAGTGGTGGCACCGTTGCTTTGGCCGCACCGCCGCCGCCACCGGTAAATCCCCGGGATGATGCTGGCCTGGAGATGCGCCGTCAGCGTGAGGAGGCTGAGCGTGAGCGCCTGCGCCAGCAGATGGAGGAAGACCGGAAAAAACAGGACGAGAAAGTCCAGGGCAATACAGAAACGCCTGCCAGTGCAGGGGAAGCTGAGGTGAAGTTTGTCCTGAACAAAGTCACCATAGATGAATCGGCTGTCATCAAGGCTGACAAATTCAACGAGATCACGGAACCTTATCTGGGCAAAGAGGTATCGCTGGCCGACCTCACTGCTATCGTAGAAAAGATCAATGGGCTCTATGCGGCTGAGGGGTATGCCACCTGCAAAGCATATCTGCCCCAGCAGACCATCGAAAATGGCCATGTGCATATCGCCTTGATTGAGGGTAAGACTGGTGAAGTCTCCATTTCCGGTAACAAGCATACGAAGGAGAGCTATATCCGGAACCGCCTGCCTCTGCGTAATGGCACGGTACAGAACTTCAATGAGCTGAACAAAAAGCTCTTCCGTTTCAATGCCACCAATGATGCCCGGCTGGGGATTACGGTGAAGGCAGGGAAGGAGCCTGGCACAACGGACTATGAGATCGTGCTGCAGGAACCGAAGAATGATGTCTTCACCATGTCGGCGGATAACAGCGGCGGCAGCAGCAATGGCGAATGGCGTGAGGGCTTCTATTACACGAACCGCAGCCTGTCGGGGCGGCGGGACAGTCTGACCGCTAGCTATACCCGTGCCAAGGGGCTGAATTCGGTGGGCCTTAATTATGCAACTCCCGTGGGACGGCAGGGGGCAAAATTGTTTTTTGATTACAGCACCTCCACCAATGAGCTGATTGAAGGTTCCATGCGTAATCTTAAAAGCAATGGCCATGGCTGGTATTTAGGGGCAGCCTATCTCCAGCCCTTAATCCTTAATCAGACCACCCGTACGGAGGCAAAAATCGGCGTCTACCGGCAGAACTCCCAGACGGATATGCAGGATGGTGCTGTTCCCTGGCTGGACAACTGGGCCAACAACCTCTACCTGTCCTTTGCCATGACCAGCTATGGGAAGAGCAGTGCCTTCTACCATCAGCATTATTTTGGCATAGGCCATGCAAATGCCTACCAGGCGAATACTGGAACTTATGCCAAAAAGGATTATTCCCTTTACCGGCTGAACAGCCTGTACCAAAAAAGCTGGCAGAACGGCCATATGCTTACGGGACGCCTGAATCTGCAATGGAGCGGAGTGCATGACCTGCCTTCGGCGGAACAGTTTTTTCTGGGAGGTCTGAACAGTGTGCGGGGCTATAAGCGGGATCTCGTCAGCGGGGACAACGGCATGACCTTTAGCGCAGAATACGCCATCCCGCTGAACCGGAAACGGACGGCCTCCATCTATGGCTTTTTCGATTATGGCGACATTTTGGGGGACACCGCCTATGGAGATCATCTGCTGAAAAGTGTCGGCCTTGGCCTGAAGGCCAATATCAAGCAGACAGTCTATATGGATCTTTCCATCGGTTTCCCGCTGGAAAAGGAACTGAACGGCAGCCAGGTATCCAAGACAAGGATTCACTTTGGCATGAATGCGCAATTTTAACGGATTAGGAGATTCAAGCGGAAGGAGCGAAAAACCGTGAATAAGACATATAAGATCATCTGGAGCCATGTGCGGAAGTGTTATGTGGTGGTTTCGGAATATGCCAAGAGCCACGGTAAGAACAATACGAGAAGTGTCCTGGCGCGGGTAGCACCTGTCCTCTTAGGTGGGGCTATGCTGGCATCGGCAGTAATGCCGTCATTGGCTGCGGCGCAGGATATTGAAAAAGTCAGCGGTGCGAAGTTCAACGACACGGTCAACAATATCTATGCAGATAAACTGGTGAATTCTGTTGCAGTCAATGCCTTCAAGAACTTTAAACTGGATGCAGGGAATATTGCGAATATGCATATGGGCACTGCTCCGGGCAGTACGAATGCAAGCAGTCTGGTAAACTTTGTCAATAATCAGGCCAGTATCAGCGGTACGGTCAATGCGGTGAAGAACGGCGGCATTGGCGGCAACCTCTATTTCCTTTCGCCCAATGGCGTGGTGGTAGGCTCTACTGGCGTGATCAATGCGGGCAGCGTACACCTTATGGCACCTTCCCAGTCGGAATACAATGCCATGGTGGGGGACAGCGGTGTCAAGGATACAGGCTTCTCCCAGCGGTGGAGCAAGATACAGGACGGCTCCATTGCCCTGAATGCCGATGCCACCATCAAAGTGGCCGGTAAGATCAATACGGTGGATGGGGCAAGCCTCCGGGGCGGCAATGTCAATCTGGAGAGCGGTGCCAGCGTTGTGAGCAAGGACAGCCTTGACTTTTCCAGTCTGGTCAATATTTCCGGGACAAGTGCGGGCCTTGCGGGGAATCTTTCCCTGCAAAAATCCAGTGACAACGGGAAAATCGTGCTGGCAGCTGTGGGAAACAGCGGCACCACCAGCGACTGGACAAGCATAGAGCTGAAACCTACGGTCACTGTGGCTGAAGGGGCAACTGTCAGTGCCGCAGGTGACGTGTCCGTTACGGCTACGGCCAAGAATGAGGAAGCCTTTGCCCTGGGAACCGTTGAAGCCACGGTAAACGCCAATGGCGAGATTACAGGCAAGAATGTCAACATTGCTGCCAAGGCGGAAGATGTTTTCGTCACCAATGGCGGCGACCATGCGGCTTCCCTGCATAAGTTCTTTACCGGCAGCGGCAGCTATGATGTCTTAGGGGCAGGCGCCGATGTGCTGCGCCTCATTGATGTGGATACGGTGCTGGCTCTCCATCATGTAAAGGCTGAGACCAATATTGGCAAGAATGCCGTTATCAAGGCCACGGGCGCAGATCCTTCAGACGGGAAGGCTCTGTCCATTACCGCCGACAGCACCCTTACAGCGGGCATGGCCACCAATCCAGATGGCATCGTAGGAGGAATTCTGGATATTGTCAACGACCGTCACCTGAAGTTGCGCCAAGGAGCCCAGAGCACCTCTGTGGCGGTGGCCAAGCTGGACAACAAGGCCGTGGTGAATGTGGAAGGCACCCTGCAGACCGACCAGGGCGGCGCTAAAGTCGCTTCCAATGCCTCGGCTTCGCCCACCGTCAGTGCCAAGGAATCCCTGAGCAAGACCGACAATGTCACGTTGGCGCTGGGCATCGGTGTGCTGGTAGGGGAGAATACCAGCGAAGTCAATCTGAAGGATACGGCAAATATACAGAATATTGCTAAGAGTTTTAATGCTTCGGCAGAGTCCACGGAAAAAGTCTCCCTTACGGCAGGCGCCAAGGCCACGTCCAATGCCATGGCCGGGACGGCTGTGGCGGTAATGGACTATGACTCCTCTGCCGACCTCAAGGTGGATACGGCCATCCATGCCGGTGGTGAGGTTAATCTGTCTTCCAAGAACACCGTCAAGTCCAACAAGATCAACGCCTCCAATTCCATCGGTGCTTCCACCCAAAGCGCGGAAAACATGGAACAGAGCCTTTTTACCAACAGCAGCAAGTATATCGGCAATATCAAAAACACCATCGTGGACGGGGTATTCAAGAAGTTCTTCAAGATGGGCTCCCCCGAGCAGGAAGCATCTCTCTTTGAGGATGCCAAGTCCCTCTTTAACGCCGGAGCCAGTGTGGCAGTGGCCTCCGAGACGAATACGGCCAAGACTACCCTGACGAAGAATGCGGATATTCAGGCCAATGGCAATGTGAAAGTCACCAGTGACCTGGCAGCAGACAGCACCCATATGTATGCCTCCGGCTCCATGGGCAATGCTGCCCAAAAGAAGATTGACGAGAACAACAAGGAAAGCGTCCAGAAGGTAAAGATCCAGGCCTCGGTGCTGGTGGCTGACCTGGATAGCTCTGCCCAGGTGGTGGTGGAGGAAGGCGATGCGGCAAAACACGCTAAAATCAGCGGCAAAGATGTGACCGTTACCTCCACCAGCAAATTCACCCATGTCATTGACGAGCTGAAGAAGGCCTTTGACGACAGCAGGGAAGCCATCGAAAAACTGGATGATGCAGAACTTACGACAGCTTGGACAAACCTTGCCCTGGTGGTCAACAATTACCGGACGGATGCGGCCACGGTGGGGGATATTGCCCCCGCAGCCATGGCCGTGCTGGATGCCCTGAAAAAATACCCCTCTGCCTATACCTCCATCGCCTCGAAGGTTACGGCCTTCCTGAAGCTGGAGAACTATGCCAATTTCTCGGTCTCCTCGGCAACGGAAGGCGGCAGTGACAAAAATCCATCGTATAACCCCACCCGTGATCTGTCCAAGGATAATGCGAAGCTGGCTATTGCCGGTGCCGTGGACGTGGCCCTGACGGATGACAGCGCCAAGGTCAATTTGGGGAAATATGCGGATATCAAGGGCACGGGCGCAACCACCATCAAGGCCGGGCTTGAACGTGCCGATACCTCCCTGAACGGCAACTTAGGTTTGCAGACCGGCGACCAGAATGCCGTTGGTGGCGTGGTCTCCTTCTTCAAGGCTGACCGCAATGCCGAAGTCACCGTAGCAGAAGGCTCGGCGCTTGCGGGAAATACCTTGTCCGTGAACGCTGACAGCACCACTACCCATGTGGATCTGGCCACGGGGGCCAGTATGGGCGGCGATAGCGGCGTCAAGGGCATGATCACCTATGTCATGGGAGATAATACGGCCAAAGTGGATATTGCGGGGAATACTGCGCTCAAATCCACTGGTGCCATGGATATCACCGGCAACAACACCGCCAATCTTATGAATATTGCCGGCTCCTTCGGCTTTGGTGCAGCCACAGGGGTAGGGGCATCTTTGGCCTTGAACGATATGGAAGTGAACAGCATTGTCAACGTGGGCAAGGCCACTATCAATGCAGGCAGCTTGAAGGCAACCACCGATCTGGATGGCAAAATCAATTCCCTGGCCGTAGCTGGTGGCATTGCTGCAGCTTCCGATGATGACGAAGCAGGGAAAATGGGCAAGCTCACGGCCAAAATCACCAACAATAAAAACAAGGTGATGAACGTCTGGCGTTCGGCCAATGACAAACTCAACTCCATCGTGCCGGATATTGTCAAAAAGGCCGCAGACATCAAGGAAAACAAGAAACTCAAGACGGACAACGTGGCCAAGAACCCCACCGCCAACAAGAAGCTGTCCGATATCAGCGTGGCCGGTGCCGGCAGTGTGGCCATCAACCTGCTGGACAGGACTACCCATACCATTATTGATGGGGCCACCATCACTCTGGGAAGTGGCGACCGGAATATTGCGCTTTCCGCTACAGATTCCGGCTTTACCGGGGCCTGGGCCGGAGCCGCAGGCCTGACCTTCAATACCCGCAAGCTGGGTGGCCAGAACGAGAACAGCACCAATGTGGGTGTGGCAGGTTCTGTGGGCTGGTCTGATCTGGACATCGATACGGTTTCCGCTATCCGCAACAGCAAGATCACGAATGCTGCTGACATTACCAATGAGGCAGAGCGCAGCGGTGCCGTGGTCTCGGCAGGCCTTGGCCTTGCTGTGGCCACTTCCGGGGCAGCAGCCGGCGGCTCCAGCTATACAGGGGCGGCTTCTGTCTCCGTGGCGGATATTGACAATACTGTGAAAGCAGAACTTTTGAACAACACGGCAACTGCCGCCAGCGTCACGAATACCGTGACGGATTCGGACACTTTAGTGACCGGCGGCGTCAATGCCTCCATTGCCTCCGGCAAATCCAAGAGCGCCGCAGTAGGGGGCAGTGTGGTCTACAACCGCATCGACAACAATCTGGATGCCCTGATTACCGGGGGTAACTACGCCCTGACCGGGAATCTTACCAATACGGTCAGCACCGGCATTACCGAAGTAGGGGGAGCAGTGGGCCTGGCTGTGGCCGCTTCCTCCGGCAGCGGTGCCAAGTCCTATGGCTTTGAGGGGGCTGTTGCCTATAACAGCCTGAAGAATACGGCCAATGCTGTCCTGGACGGCACCAAGATCACCGCCAAAAATGTGACGGTGGATGCCCGGGACACCAAGGATGTTTCCAAGCAATACGATACTTATATCAAGGATAGGGGTCTGGATTCCGATGGCACATCCTATGCAAAAGCCATCGAGGATGCTCTGGACAGTGAAGGCAAGGCCAATATCTCCTCGGAGGGTGGCAATGTCATTGTAGGGGCAGCTCTGTCTGCTGCGGCCTCTCTTGGCGAGAGCGGCTCCGCCTCCGTGGATGCAGCCCTTTCCATCAGCGAAGTGGACAATGACTTTACGGCGGCCATCAAGAATGGCAGCGATATCACGGGCAGCGGTATGCTCAATGTCAAAGCGGACAGCAAGACTCTGGCCATCGGTGCAGCCGCCGGGGGCAGCGGCACTTCTGACGGCTTTGGCGGGGCAGGCTCCTTCAGCTGGCAGACCGACAGCAATGATGTGCGGGCTGAAATCAGCGGCTCCAATATCAAGAATATGGTCGGCAATATCGTTAACGCCAGCACCGCCGCTAAAGATATCAATGTGGCGGGCCAGGTCTCCGTGGGCAATGTGGCCACGGGGCTGGCTGGGGCTTACAACCGTCTGGAAAACACCACCGGCGCTTATGTGCAGAATTCGCAGTTTGCAGATAATACGGCGAAAACCATTGCTATTGGTGCCCAGAATGAAGGCCGGGTTTATGCTGTGACCGCAGGTGTGGCCGCTTCCCGGGAGAAGCTGGCCGCCAATGGTGCCGTAGCGGTAAACAGCGGTGCGGATAATATCAAGGCAGAACTTTCCGGTGGCACGGTGAAGAATGCCACGAGCATTTCCGTTGCCTCCGAAGACGATACGAAGAAACTGGCGGTGGCCGGCGGCTTTAGCCTTTCCCAGGGAGTAGCTATTGGCGGTGCTGTGGCTTATAATGCCATTGGCGATACGGACCGTCAGGTCAACAGCGCCACGATCAGTGGCACCACCATTGACCATAATACCTCCAAAATCAATGTCACGGCTACGGATAACTCCGGCCTGACTACCATTGGCTTTGGCGTGGGCCTGGCCAACGGTTCCCCGGCAGTGAACGGCGCCGCCGCCGTAGGGCTGAAGTCTGCCGATGTGACTGCCCAAGTGGTCAATACGAATGTCAAGAACTCTACGGGCAACATTTCCGTCAAGGCCAGCACCGATGATGATTTCAGCACCAATGCCGCCGTGGCCGCAGTGGGCGAGTCCGCAGCCATTGGCGTAGGCGTGGGCGTCACCCGTGACGAAACCCATACCACGGCCAAATTCTCCGGCGGCAGCTTCACCGGCAATGATTTTGACCTGGGAGCAGCCAGCCATGCAGACATCACCACGGTAGGTGTCGGTGGCGGCGTAAATTACGGCAGCGGTCTGGGCCTGGCCGGTTCGGCTACCGTGAACCTTATCGACACGGAGACCAAGGCTCTGGTCAACAATGGTGCCAATATCAGCGCCAAGTCCCCGGCTATCACGGCCATCAGCGATGAGAAGATTGCCAACTATGTAGGGGCACTCTCTGTTTCTTCTCAGGGGGCAGCCATCGGGGCTTCTGTCAGTGTCAATGAGATCGACAGCGAGACGGAAGCGGCTGTTGAAGGGGCAAATACGGTCATTAAATCCACGGGAGATGCAACCCATTCTGTCAAGGATACCGTCAGCGATGACGCTATCCTCGACAAATATGCGGATCAGGATCTCTTCAAATCCTCCGATAGCCTGAAGGATGCCCGCACGGCCAAGAGCTACACGGGCTTACTGGTGGATGCCTCCGGCACCCATACCATGAAATCCTTCCTGGTGAATGCCGGCGGCACGGGTACAGGTGCGGCCGTAAATGGCACGGTGGATGTGAACCTGATTGGCGGCTCCACCAAGGCCCGCATTACGGATGCCAGGATAAATAATGCTTCCGCCAATAAGAGCAATGTGAATGTCATCGCCCACGACTATGCCAATAGTGCAGGGGGCGTGGGTACGGTGAACATCGCCATGGAAGGGGGCGCTGTGGGCCTTGGTTCTGACACCAATAAGATTACCCGCACCACGGAAGCCTCCCTGATTGGCCCCTCCGCTAAATACGATTTGTATGCCAATGATGTAAATATCGAAGCCAAATCCCGTCAGGGCGTAGGTTCCTTTGCTGCCGGCGCTTCCTTTGCCGGTGAGGGGGCCGCTGTCAATGCGGCTTCTGGTGTGACTCTGCTGGATGGCACCACCAATGCCTTCCTCAAGAATGTGAACATCAAGAATGCCGGCAATATTTCCCTGACGGCAGATCATCTTTCCCGTTCCCATCTTATCGGTACGGTGTTCACTGGCGCAGGCATTGGCGCAGGCCTGAGCATTGCCGTGGGCTATGTGTCGGATACGGGCACTACCGAAGCTACGGCAGAAAACATCAATGTGGAATATGCTGCCAACAAGAAGGGTGACCTGAATGTCAAAGCCAATAATGAGATGAAGGTCAACTACACGGAAGTGGGGGTAGGTCTGGCCGGTATCGGCGCAGGTCTGGCCGGTTCCATCGGCGTTTCGGAAGCGGGCAGCACCGCCAAGGCTCAGCTCAAAAACAGCACCATCGGCACGAGCGGCAAACGGGCGAAGAATGCCAATATCACCGCCAATAACCAGCTGATCCTCGACCAGAAGGCCGGTGTGGGCTCCGCCGGGGCAGCCGGTGTAGGCGTGGGCGTTTCCGTCAACAAGCTGGACAGCACCACCAATGTGAATATCGAAAACAGCAAAGTCTACGCCGGAGCCATCAATGCCGGAGTCAGCGACAACAAGGACATCTGGCAGACTGCGGGCAATGCCTCCGTAGGCGGCTCTGCCATGGGCCTCAATGTCATGGTGACCAATGTGGGCAAGGATATTTCCTCAACCTATGATGCCGGTGACGGCAAGACCAAGATGAACGTCAGCAATGTCTTTACGGATATAAACGATGCGATGAAGGCTGGCAACCTCTCGAAAGAAGAATCCCATGGCGTGGTGGATAGTGACGGGAAAAATATCACCAATACCCGTGACACCGTGACCATGACAGCAAAGAAGAAGGATTCTGCCTCCGGCCTTACGGTTATGGGCAGCACTTTGGATTCTGCTGGGGATGTGACCCTTGAGGCAGACGCCAAGACCAATGCCGAGATGAAGAGCGTAGTCGCTACGGCAGGGGGCAGTGCGGCCGTCAGCGGCACGGTGGCCATGCTGGATGTGGCAGGCAATTCCGTAGGTGAAGTCCGTAACTCTGCCATAACGGCCAATTCCGGTGATATTACCATTGCCTCCTATCAGGGCGGTCTTTCCGAGCTGGAAGTCAAGCAGGGTTCCCTCAGCGGCACGCTGGCCCTGTCCGGAGCCTATGGCAAGGTCAGCAAGGGTGGCCTTACGGATCTGCAGCTTTCCGGCAATACGATGAATGCCAAAAATATCGCGGTAGTTGCCGGTGATGAAAGCCGTGCCAAGATTGACGCTTTGGGTGCTTCCGGGGCCATAGCCGGTTCCGTGAATGTCCTGATTGGCGAGGTGGAAAACAAGGGCAAGGTATCCGTGGCGCTGCAGGGCGGCAACACCATGAAAGCTGAAGATTCGCTGCTGGTGGCCGCTTCCCGTGGGCCGGAAAAGGATGGCCAGAAAACCGCTGAGGTAACCACCCAGGCTGTTTCCGCTGCTATTGGTGTAGCCGGTACGGGGATCTCTGCCACGGCTCATGACGCCAGCGAGACGGCAGTAACCCTGAATACAGCAAAAAACAAGAATGCCAACAGCCTGAGTGCAGGCACCATCGGCATTACTGCCCTGAACTCCCCAAATGTAAAAACGGAGACCAAGTCTGCCGCCGCTTCCCTGTTGGTCAGCGGTGCCGTAACGGTGGCGGATTCCTCTGCCGGGACGAAGTCTGCACCGGTGAAGAGCACCGTGGATATCGGCGATGGCACCAGCCTCCTGGCCGATGAGACGGAAATCCTCGCCCAGAACGAAATCGGTCTTATCACCGACATGAAGGGACTGGGCATCTCCGGCTATGTGGCGGCCCAGGTCAATACCGGCCGGGCAGACGCTTATGGCAATTCTCAGATTAACCTTGGTAAAGTAAATGTTCAGGAACGTGGCATTCTGATGGCCATGAGCAATACCAATGTGACCAAGGATATCAAGGCTGCTGGTGTCAGCGCTGCCGGACTGGTGGCTTCCGGCACCAATGTGGCCAAGAGCGACAGCGTGCTGAATTCTGCCATCAATGCCAATGGCACCAATGACAAGCAGCTGCAAATCGCCCTGCTCCTGAGCACGGCTTCCGAGGACAATACGGCCAGAGCTGACGGGGATGGCGGTGCCGCAGTGGACATCTCCCCCTATGCCGCCAAACTGGAAAACAGCCTGACCACCAATACCAGAACCAATGTCAGTGGTAACTGGAATACTTCCCTCTTTGCGGCAGGAGCGGAACTTACGGATAAGCATGACTTTACCACCGATGCAACAAGGGCAGCCATTGCCGGCGGCAGCGGCGTAGGCATCACCAATACGGCTACCCACACCACGGCCATCAATGTGAATGATGCCAATATCAAGAGTAATTTCACTCAGGGATACAATGCCAACAACAATATTGACTACAAAGATACCCAGAAGGCCGGCAGCTACGGCGGCGTCACGGGCAGCGACTCTGCCGTGAAGAATACCATCAATGCTGCTGCCGATGTGAACATCACCGGCAGTACCCTCAAAGGGCTGGATGAATCTTCCCTGCGAGCCCAGGCCAAGACTGACAGTAAGATTGTGAGCAAGAATAATGTGGAAGGGGCAGGCGTTGTCCAGATTCTGGTGGGCAGCAGTGACAGCGATACGTCCTTTACCGACCGGGTGGCGGTGAACAATGCCAATCTCTCCACGGAGAGCGGCGATATTTCTCTGGCTGCCACCAGTGATATTGACCATGACCTGGAAGCAGAATCCGTGGATGAAGGCGGCGCTTCCGGCGTTACCACGGTAAAGAACACGAACAAGCTCACCCGTCGGGATAAGGTTGACATTACCGGCAGCTCGAAGCTGGCCAGCGGCCATGACTTGATGCTGCTCGCCGGAGCGGATGAAAACAGGACACCCTCGAACTTCCGCCTCTTGACCTATGCCAATGCCCATAACGCCACCTTTATCCCCGCTGAGACTTCGCCCACCATCAATGAGACGCTGACTCTTGACCGGGGCGTGACGGTGGGCAGTGGTGCCAATACCACCTCTGTGCGCCATACCTATCTCAAAGCAGACGAGGGAAGTTCTTATATTGAAGAATCGGCCCGTCAGTTCAAGATTTATGGCAGTGGCGAAACCGGCACCCGGCGGCTTACCAGCACGGCTTTAGGCGACAGTGAGGTTTCTCAGAATAAGACTGCCAAGGTGGATGTGCAGGGCAAAGTTACCGCCGGCATCCATAATAAGCTGGACATAGATATTACGGGTAATCTCGCCCTGAAGGGATCGACCGCAGCAGATGCCGCCATCGATACCAGCAAAGTCAAAGTCACGTCCAAGCAGGCGTGGTTCAACCCGGCCAATGCATTGATGCAGATAACACGCGAGAATAACTACCTTGACCGCTACAGGCAACTCGTAGAGGTGGCGAAGAGTTACAGCGCAGACAGTATGGAGTACATGGCTCTGAAAAGCGAGGTTGACGCACTCATTCAACTGATGGACGATGCAGGCTTCATCTACAAGGATTCGGACGGAAACTTTGCGATTATCACGGAGTATCCTATTCCAGCGATTAAGTTACCCGATATCAATGTGTCCGGTGGAAATGTATTCGCCGATACAGGGACGCTCACGGGACAGAGTAATATCTCTGCCAACGGCGCACCGCATATCAACATAACGAATAGTGGGAACTCACTGCTTGTGCTGAACAATGTAAAAATCGACGATGGTGGCGGAAGGCTCTATCTTAATGACAAAATCATAAAAGATGAAAACGGAGAATCCGTCATTTCCATAAAATCGACAGGCAAAGCAGACGCAGTATCGACGCCTGATATACTGATTGAGGGCACTGTAGAGAATCTGCCGGGCAGCGTGAACATCGTAAATGACCGTTATGACATTGGCGTAACTGGGGCAGTGAACGGACGTTCCGTGAAGATGTTCGCCGACCATGGAGCAATCAATCTCTCAAATCCTGACAGCCGCTTGAATATCGGTGGCGATCCGATGCCTAAGTTCCAGTTTGATGAGGTCACGGCCAAGAAAATCCAGAAAAAGATCTCTGAGATTGCTATGACTGGCGCCAAGAACTCCGGATACATAAGGTTCGAAACTTACAATGATTACAGGAAATGGCTCAAAGACACCGTGGGACTCACGGATGCTGAGATAAAGTACACATTGGATGAGAGCGCGGGCTACATTGCAGGAGGAAATATCTCGATCAATGCAAAGACCATAAATGTGAATGGCCTTATCCAGAGTGGCTATATGAGCTACAAGAACACCATTACCCAAAACGACCTGACGAAGATTACGCAAGCATCATCTGGTTCTAAACTTGCAGATGATGATGTAATCGGGAATAAGCGATATCAGGTCGGAAAGAGCGGGCAGATCTATAACAGCGACACGAAGTTTTACGATTATGCCGTGCCGGTTTACTACAATCCCACTACAGGGCACTTGTTGACAGAAGATATAGATGTGCGTGGTGGACGAATTGATTTGAAGGGGGCTATAGCCAGCACCGGGAATGGCCGCATCGTGGCGGCAAACGGGCCAGCAGATATTTCCATTGATACCAGCCAGGCAAAAGCCGACCTTTACATTGGAAAAATCACGAATAATGACCGGGAGGGGTTTGTGCGTATCACAGATACGAATGACTATGATTACGATAGTTACGAACGTACGCTCCTTGGCAGGGTAACTGAATTCCAAAACGACTTATATCGCAAATACGATTTGAAATTGGAAGGTGAAAATGAGATACCAGATGACAAAGAAGGCTGGGGGGTAAACAGTTGGGCGTACTATGGAGATCCTTACCCCATCTTCTACTTCAAGCCTAATTCGATGTTTTATCAATGGACGGGCGGTACTACGGGGCAGACCGTGGTGGACAAGTATTACAAAAAATATTATGCCTCATTTTTCGGCCTCTTCAAGCTATGGAGCTATGGTACCACGGATGAGCTGATAAAAAATATCGGCTCGGATATCCAGAATGTCCGTGTTACAACCCGTAGTGCCAGCACCGGGAACGACATGCTGCCAACGGGAGATTTCATCAAGTTATGGAATGATGAACACCTGGGCATGATTGGACCGCGGGACGTGGAGTACGATGGCATCAGCATCTATAGTATTGTGCATAATGTTGGCAATACGGTAAAGGGCAAGGTCAACGCTTCGGAGATGTCTTATACGGACTGGACGCATACGGAAGGTTATGTTACCTATAACTGGACGGAAACGCAGGGGAATTATGTCAGCACTACTTACACGCTTAATGGTTCGAATAGATTTAGCGTTTCTCTCCCTATACCGGATGGTGATATAAACATCCGTTCCGGGGCTGGCGTTTACTTCCGCGAAAATGTTGAGACGGCGACGAATAAGACACATCCGTTAGTGCCAAACTATGTCAAGAAAGGAGTGGGCTCCATCGCTGTCACTGCCGACGGTATTATCAAGACGATGGAAGGAGCAAGGCTCATTACGGACGAACTGGAAGCCACAGGCAAGTCCATTGATGTCCAGCATGGGGCAGTAGGGGCGGATGCAGTGATAAACCTTACGGCCAGAGGCGGCAACATTAACTTTGATTCGGATAAAGGGAATCTGAAAATTCGTCAGGTAAAGATTACGAATGCGCCGGATAACGGGAAAATCAACATTACCGCTGATGGCATTATTGAAGTTTACCCAAACGAGAAGAGTCTTGTTTATAATGCAAAGGGAGAAGTTATCGGCGAAGATTTGGCGACGCTTATCGAAGCTCCAGCCATAACGCTTACCAGTGTAAATGGCGGTATCGGCACCAAGGATAATCCTCTGAGAGTACAGGCAGGAACGTCTGTTACTTCCTCGAATCGTCTGAACTCCAGCCTTACCGCCACGGCTCAAAAGGATATCAACATCCAGCAGCAGGCCGGGGATATGCGTGTGGCCAGAATCGAAAGCAAGGAAGGTGATGTAACACTTGAAGCGAAAAACGGCAGCACCGTGGACGCCAATGGCGGCGTAGATACCATCGACTCCTCGGCAGAGGAAAGGATCGCCCGCTGGAAAGAACTGGGCATGATTTCCGATGCTGACAGCGATGACAGCCGTACGGCGGCAGCAAAAGCTTCCAAGGAAAGGAAACTGTCGGCCATCGAAAGCCGCTTCAAACAACTGGCCGCTACCGAAAATAATGGTGTTCTCACGTTGAACGCTTCACGGGGTGAGGCTTACAAATCCGCTGCTGCTGCTTATGCCAAGGATGCGGGCATTGTCAAGGCCAAGCAGGAATATATCTCTGCCATGCAGGCGGCCACCACTGATGCAGAAAAGGATGCAGCCCGGGCGAGACTCCAGGCGGCCAAGGATGCCTACTTCAAAGGCAAGAGCTTCTCAGCCGATGAACAGAAAGCCATCGTCGACTACGGCGACCTTTCCGTCAGCGACAACTACGGCTGGAGCAAGAACGAGCTGCTTTACGCGGTGCAGAACGGCATCGTGAACAGCCAGGCCGGCGTCATTGACATCGTGGACACGCCCAATGTTTCCGGCAAAAACATCACGTTGCTTGCCCCTAACGGCGGCATCGGCTACGATGAGGCGGAGAAGTATATTAAAAATGAAGACATCACGAAAGAGGAGAACATGAAGTTCCTCGCCAGCGCCAAAGCCGGCGACCTTACCTGGGACAAGGATGGCGTCACCGTGCGGCGGCAGGTGCCCGTTACCCTTCAGGTAACAGACGGCGGCACCGTACAGCTGACGGGCAAGAATAATGTCTATGTCAGTGCCACGGAAGAATCTGCTCTGAATATCAAGGGCGGTATCGACACCGACGGGAATATCCGTCTCTCTGCAGGCAAGGGCGTAACCATTGCCGACGGCACCCAGATTCGTGGCAAAAATCTTACCATCTTCTCCGGTGCAGGCGATATCGGCGCCAAGGATAAGTTCTTGGAGATCATGCTCAACGGCTGGCTTATGGCCAACAGCGGCAACTCCATCTATGTTCATCAGAACGGCAATATGCCACTCACCCTGCTCTCGGCAGCGGCAGGCATGGATGCTTATCTCCGCGCCGACAACGGCATCCGCATGTACAACGGCTATGGCATGGACATGGGCTATATCAACGCGGGCCGCACCGTGGATCTTTATACAAAGCATGGCGATATCGATGACGTGCGCATCCTCGCGAACGGCGCTGTTGTGAACGCCAAGGCTATGGAAGGCACGGTCAAGCTGAAAGGCATCGGCGGCGAGCTGCCCCTCGGCGAAATCGTCGAGAATGGCAGGATTGTGGACATAGAGGCGAAAGCGAGGGAGTGGAAGATAGAGAAGCTGGTTGATGCGTATAAAGAAGCCGCCAGAGAATATGCTGAATACCTCAAAGAGAACAAGGAAACGATCATCAATGCTGTCGATCAGTATTTAGTCGCCGGAGCAAATAAAAAAGCCGCCAAGGAAGCTTATCTGCAGGAAGTAGTCAATAAATTCCTGCTCGATAAGGGCTACAGTGCCGAAGCGATCGCGGCGATCAAGGAGTATGCGTTCAGCGGGGCTGATCCGGAAGCGGCAGTCGCTATTGATGAATTCAAGCAGGCATTTGCCCAGAAGCGAAAGAGGTATGGTTACTCGGATGACGATATCAGTGCGTGGTGGGATACTGTACAGAATTACACGGGCGGCAAGGAAGCTTTGGATGAAGCGGGCGCAGAATCGCGGCTTGCCGATATTGCGAAGGATGAAACTGACCCAGTAAAGAAAGCGGAGAAAGAAGCGGCAAAGCAAAAGGAGGCAGAAGAAGCCGCAAAGGCGGCTGAAGAAGTTGCAAAGCAAAAGGCAGAACCCGCCTGGCAGGAGGCAGAGGCATCCCTGATGCAGCAAGTTGACGTAAAGGTGGCGGAATACGAAGCACTGGCCGCTGCAATCGACGACCTCCTTGCAAACAACAGCGAAGTACGCAGCTCATACAATGCTTACAAGGAAGAATTGGGAGAGCCAGATCACCAGGTGTCGCGGGAAGATCTGTTTTATGATATTGCACGAGCCATGCAAAAAGAAAAAGGAGTTGAGTTCAAGTCTTTTACGGAAGTCATGGGTATGTGGCTGTACGCGAAGGGAGGTTCAAAGGAAATGAAGGAGGCTGGCCACGCCCTGCTCACCGAGATTGCGAAGCAGAAGGTGCAAGGCGAGGGGCAGTTCGTACAGCAGGTCGCTGCGCAAATGGCGCAGGAAGCCAAAGAAAAGCAGGCATCGCTGGAGGCGGAAACCACTAAGTACTTGCTGGCACAGTTTACCCAGGACGCCGCAAACATAGCGGCGCAAAAGGCTGCAGCGAAAAAGGCTGCAGAGGAAGCCGCGGCGAAAAAGGCTGCAGAGGAGCAGAAAGTGAAGCAGTCCTGTTTCACCGCCGACTCTCCGGTGGCGACGCCGAAGGGAGAAAGACCCATTAGTGAGCTTGCCGTCGGCGATGAGGTAATCACCCTGGACCGTAACGGCAGGGAAATCACCGGCACAGTCACCGAAGTCATGACGCCGCGGGAGGAGGAGATTGTCGAAGTTACCTTCTCTAACGGAACGGTATGGCATACCACGGAGAGTCAGACCATCTGGTTAGGGCATGAACAAAACTACGAAATCAAGGATGATGCCGTAGGCAGACCGGCACTTGTGCGCGGCGGTGAAACCATCGCCATAACAAGCGTGAAATACACCGGCAAATACGAGACGGTGTACGACGTCCTGATTGGCGAGGAGGAGGACGAAGACGTGATCTTCGTCGCCGGCATCGCCGCCGAAGGCTACTTCACCAGGGGCGAGCGCGGGCTGTCGTAACAAAAGATGCCTGACGGCCCACGCGGGCAAGCATCGCGGCTTCGGCGGCAACGAGAGAGGCTATACACTGTTCTGATCGTCAGATGCAGACTGTAACCGCATAATGCCCCACAAGCAAAGAGGCTGTGAGCCAAATCCATCCCCGGACATCCCTCACAGCCCCTGATAAGCAAAATCGGCAGGCGCATCGAACCGCCTGCCTTTTCCTTTGCAAAAAAACTCCCGCCAATGCGGGAGCAAATTCAACAAGTTACCTTGGAAGAAAAGATTGGGCAGATGCTCATTGCTGCTAGTGACTATAAGCAGGAAAAATATATATTGATGTAGAATTAAATCAATTTAGAAAATACTTTTTATTGTTTGGCTGCAACGATGGGAACGAATGAGGTGGAAGCGCGATGAGATATGCCGGCAAGGAAATTCCTGTGCTTTTCTCCGTGGATGTGTGTGTGGCTGGCGGCGGTCCATCAGGCACGGCGGCAGCGGTCATGGCAGCCCGGAATAATGCCAAGACCGTGCTGGTTGAGCGGGGCGTGGCCCTTGGCGGACTGGCGGTGCTGGGATGCGTTTATCCTTTTATGGATACTCATGCCCCGGACAGTGACACCCCTTATGTGGCGGAGGTCAAGGAACGATTGCGCAAGCATGGCATTGAACCACTTGATGGCGTGACGCAGCAGACCTGGTACAATCCTGAGACCTTGACGCTTATTTATGATGAGATGTGCGCTGAAGCAGGCGTGGATGTCCTCTTCCAGACGGTGGTGGTGGATACCGTGGTGGAGGGCAGCAAGATTATGGCCTGCATTGTCCAGACCATTGCCGGATTGGCAGCCATCCAGGCCAGGACTTTTATCGACTGCACAGGGGATGCTTATCTTTCCCGCTCTGCAGGCGTTCCCTATGAGCAAGGCTATGAAAAGACCGGGAACAACCAGCCTCTTTCCTTCCGTTTTGAAATGGGCGGCATCGATATTGAGCGGCTCTATCAATATGTGGCAGTGGAACTGAAGGAGGACTGGTGCAAGTCCAAGCCTCCTTACTTTGAGATAGCCGAGGCCATGCATCGCAAGCAACGGTATAAACTGGAAGAACTGATGGCCAAGGGGGTGGTGAACGGGGAAATCACCCAGGAAGAGGCGGAGTACATGCAGGCCTATACCATCATTGGCAAGAACGGCGTCATGAGCATGAACTGCCCGGAAATTCCCGTGAAGTTCAAGGCCACCGATCCGGTGTTCTACAGCAAGGCTGTCGCCTATGGCCGCCGGATGATGCATCATATCGCCAATTATCTGATCCGCCACCTGCCCGGTTTCGAAAAGGCGTTCATCAGCCGGGAAGCGGCTATGTTAGGAGCCAGGGAGTCCTGGCGTATCTGTGGCAAGCACTATCTGGTGGAGGAGGATTACCACAACCAGAGCCGTTTCCCTGATGCTGTCTGCCGTACCGCCTGGTTCATCGATGCTCATGGGGAAAAGGTTTCGGAGAAACTGCCTCAGGGTGGCTATTATGAGATTCCCTATGGCTCATTAGTGACCGAAGAAGTAGAGAACCTTATTGTGGCAGGACGCTGCATCAGCGCCAGCTTTATTCTGCAGGCTTCCATGCGCATCCAACCAACCTGTATGAGCATCGGCGAAGCCGCAGGCATTGCAGCAGCCTGGGGGATTCAAAAACACATCGCCGTGAATGAAATCGTCTGGGAGAAGATTCCTGCTGAAAAACGTAGCTATGTCAGTACATAAACGAAGCAAAAACAACTCTTGCGGGAAATTAGGAGGATAAAGTATGTCAATTACAGGTATCTTGTTGCTGGGGGGCTTTGTGGTGGCGGCTTCCCTTATGGTGGCCAGGATATTGCCTGCATTGCTGGCGCTGCCGCTTATGGCGGCGTGGATTGCTTGGTGTGCAGGTCTGCCTTTTTTGACCTGGGCCAATGAAGTCCTGTTGGGGGGAGCCCTCAGGCTGTCTTCGGCCATTGCATTGGTGGTCTTCGGCGCCATGTTTGCCAAGGTCATACAGAAGACGGGCATTTCTGACGCCATCATCAAGAAGGCTGCAGAAATGGCCGGAGATCGTCCCATTGCCATCGCTTTCCTTATGCTGGCGGCCACGGCTTTTGTGTTCACGGGCATGAGCGGTTTGGGAGCCGTGCTGATGGTTGGTTCCATCGTGCTGCCCATCATGACCAGCACGGGGATTACTCCTTTGGATGCTGCCGCTATCCTGCTGCTGGGCATCAATCTTGGACTTATGGCCAATATTGCCAGCTATGGCACGTTCATTGGCATTTTTGGCAGCGAAGCTGCGCTGTATTATTATTTTCCCGGTATTGCCATCGCAGCTTTGGGAGCCATTGCCTACATCCTGCGCAATGTCCCCAAGGGCAATGGGGAGGGAGGTTCTCTGCTGGAACTGGCAGCAAGTGTTCTGAAAGGCATTGTCTCGATTCCTGTGAGTCTGTGTCAGGGATTGGGAAGCGTGTTTTCCGGTGGTCAGGATGGTCTGGTCAGAAAAAAGAAGGAGCTGTCTCCAGCGGCGCTTATCGCGCCGGTGCTGCCCTTGGTGTTTATCGGCTGTGCCGGTATGGTCTTCGGTTTGGGAAGTCCCAAGAATGGCGCTCTTGATCCGGTGGCTGCCGCGATCCTGGGCTTTCTGGTGTCAGCTCTCTATGCATCCCTGATGACACGGCCCGGCCAGACCATCAATCTGATGGCAGGCGCTTTTGTGGAGGGCATTCAGGATGTGGCCGGGGTGCTATTCTTGTTTATCGGCATCGGCATGCTGGTGACGGCTACGGCCCATCCGCTGGCTGCCCCGGTGCTGAATCCTGTCCTGACCTCCATCCTGCCGGAATCCCTGACAGGACTCTTGTTTATCTTTGCCCTGTTTGCGCCGGCGGCCCTTTATCGGGGGCCCTTCAATATGTTTGGCATGGGCGCGGGGATTGCCGCCATCCTTCTGGGATTCGGCACATTCCCCCCCGAGGCCCTTTGCGGCATGTTTTTGGCCGTGACCTATGTTCAGGCCGTGACAGATCCCACCAATTCCCATAACACCTGGATTGGCGGCTTTACCGGCGTGGATACGGCTGTGATCTTGCGGCGCATTTTGCCTTACAGCTGGGGCATGTGCATCCTGATGCTGCTCTGCGTAGCCTTTACCCATTGAGCATACGAGGAGGGAGATAGATGCGCCAGGTGAGGATTGGCATCGATGTAGGCGGCACCTTTACCGATGCTGTCGCCATTGACAATGATACCTATGAAATCATAGCCCAGGAAAAGATTCCGACCACTCATGGAGCAAAAGAGGGGGTGGCAGAGGGAATCATCACGGTCCTGCAGAATATCCTGGAAAAAAATCATATTGCTCCGGAAGAGGTGGTATTCATCGCCCATGGTACCACTCAGGCAACTAATGCCCTGCTGGAAGGTGATGTGGCCGTGACCGGGGTGCTGGCCATGGGCAGCGGTATGGAATCAAGTCGCGCCCAGACCGCCAGCGATGTGGGGAATATTCTCCTGGCCCCGGGAAAGTTTCTTTCTGTCCTGCATGAATATGTGGAGACAGAGGATGCGACAGCTGCGGCTGACCAGATTCGGGAGAAACTTGCAGCCTTGCAGCAGGCTGGTGCCGAAGTCATTGTGGCTACAGAATCCTTTGGGGTGGATGATGAGGCCAACGAAAAGTTTGTGATGAAGATGGCCCGGGAAATGGGGCTTTATGCCACGGGGGGCCATGAGGTGTCCCAGCTCTATGGCCTGCGCGTCAGGACGCGGACGGCAGTGGTCAATGGCAGCCTGATTCCGAAGATGATGGAAACGGCAGATATGACGGAAGCTTGCGTCAAGCGCTCCGGCATTTCGGCCTCTCTGATGATCATGCGCTGCGACGGCGGTGTCATGACGGTGGATGAAGTCCGCAGGCGGCCTATCCTTACCATGTTGTCCGGGCTGGCAGCTGGTGTGGCGGGTGTCCTAATGTATGAGCGCCTGTCCGATGGCATCTTTCTGGAGTCCGGCGGCACCTCTACAGATATTTCCGTGGTGAAGGACGGCCGCGTCATGGTGCGCTACGGCGAAGTAGGCGGGCACAAGACCTACCTTTCCTCCTTGGATGTCCGCACCCTGGGCGTAGCCGGCGGCAGCATGATACGGGTGGAAAGGGGAAAGATTACCGATGTAGGGCCCCGCAGTGCACACATTGCCGGGCTGGCTTATGAGGTCTTTTCCCCGGCACTGGCTGATCCTCATCTGGAGCTGGTGGCGCCACTAAAAGACGATGCACCGGTCTATGCCTCTGTCGTCGGCAGTGACGGGCGCCGTGTTTCCCTGACACTGGCCGGGGCCGCCAATCTTTTAGGCAGCGTCCCCGAAAATGATTATGTCAATGCCGGAAAGGCAGGACGGGAAGCCACCAGAGTTGCCTGGGGAGCACTGGGAAAGGCCCTTGGCTGCAGCGCAGAAGAAGCGGCACAAAAGGCGATGGATATAGCCGCAGATAAGATCTGGGAGATCGTTGCCCGTCTGATCCGTGAGTATGAGCTATCGCCTCAGGTTCTTTGTCTGGCCGGGGGTGGCGGCAGCGGCGGCGTTATCGTCCCCTATCTGGGCAGGTGGAAAGATATCCGCTGGAAGATCGTGAAAAATGCCCCGATTATCTCCACCATAGGCGTAGCAATGGCCATGGTGCGGGAAGTGGTGGAACGCACGGTGGTGCAGCCCTCGGAGGAAGATATCCGAGCCATTCGCCGGGAGGCCATGGAGAAGGTCCTGCGTTCCGGAGCTCAGGAGTCTACTGTGGAAATTGCCATCGAGATTGACCGGCAGGCCAATATCCTGCGGGCTGTGGCCATGGGAGCCACCGAACTGCGCAAGCACGAAGGGGCAGAGAGGGCGCTTTCGTCAGAGGAGCTTCAGGCCCTGGCGGCGCAGTCTATGGAGCTGCCCCCTGAAAATGTCAAGGAATCTGCAGCGGCGGGAGCATGGCATGTTTTTGATGGGCAGTACAAGAAGCGCATCCTGGGGCTTATCCCGGTCAAAAAGCATAAGGTGCGTGTGCTGAACCGACATGGTGTAGTGTGCCTCCAAAGGGAAGCCCTCGGCGCTATTGTCTGTACCAAGGCAGAGCTGGAGGCGGAACTGAAATCCCTGCTGGAGGATACCGTGGAATACGGAGCGACTGGCGGCGAACTGCCGGGGCTTTTCGCCTATTATGGGGAAAAACAGCTGAATCTCAGCGGCCTTGCCAGCCGGGAACAGGTGCTGGATCTCATGAAGTTGGAAGCAGAGCTCCTGCCGGAGGATGAGAAGATCATTGTGCTGGCAGTGCGCTGATAATTTGACGATCAGCCGATCTATAGAAGGGAGAATATATGAAAATACGCAAAAAGACAAAGACCTGGCTGGCTATCGCTGTGGCAGGCTGGCTGTCGGCTTCCGGATCTGCTGCCGCAGAGGATCAGACTTATTATGGCTGGGGAGATGGCAGCAATACAGGGAATATATCCGATGTGAACTGGGTTTTGGATCAGGATTACGATCATTACGGCGGCCATCAGTGGTTTTTCAATGCCTATACCCAGGAGGGGACAGTTTCAAACAGTACCTTGACGATAAATGGGGGGACTTACACAGTCGATGGGGATACCTCCGCTGGCTCGGGTAAATACTCCAACTACTTTTACGGCGGATTCACGCGGAATAATGGCAGTGCCATTGGCAATGGTATTATCATCAATGACGGCAATTTCGTCAATAAATCCGGAACAAAGCAATCGGCTGGCATTTATGCCGGCAATGCCATGGATAAGGGATATGCTGCCTCGGATAACTACGTTACGGTGAATGGGGGAAGTTTTGAGGGGCAGACCTTCATTGCCGCAGGTCTTGGCAATAGAGGCAGCGATGCCATAAACAATCGTGTCACAGTCAATGACGGTACATTCGAAAAGGGCGTTTACCTTTTTGGGGCACGCGCTTATAGCACAGGCAATACCGACAATAATACGGTAACGGTAAAGGGTGGCACCATTGGCGGCTACCGGGCGTTCATCTGGGGCGGCAAGGCCGATGATGGCGATGCGCGCAGCAATACGGTAAATCTTGCGGGAGGGGCAGTGGCTGACCTGGCTTCCAGTGAAAGCATCTATAAAGAGACTTTCACCGAGTACGAGCCAGGTGATGCTGAATTCTATGGCGGCTACACCCTTAATGGGAATGCCATCAGCAACACGGTCAATATCAGTGGCGGCTCCATTTCCACCAGCGGCACAGGGCTGGTATACGGCGGCTACTCCCGCACGGGCAATGCCAACGATAACACGATAAATGTCTTTGGCGGCAGTGCAGCGAGCAAGCTGACTTTGCTTGGCGGATTCGCTGCTGCCGGGAATGCCTCGGGCAATACCATAAATCTCCTGGGCGGCTCCGGGAACGGGGAGGTATACCTGCATGGCGGCATGACCATGAGCAGCACGGGCAATGCCACCGGCAATAAGGTTGCCATTTACATTCCGGCGAAACTGATGGATGTCTGCGGTGGTGTGTATCTGACAGGGAATAGCACGGATGGCTTTGGTTATAACATCACAAATGGCGGTGACCTGCGCACGGGCAATGCGCTTTATCTTGCCTCGTCAGGGATAAGGGCCAATAATATCTATAATTTCGAGACGGTGGCGTTCCATTTGCCCGCATCTTATCAACCCGGCAGCAATATGCTGACCATAACCGGTACCGCTGATACGGACCTGACGGGTACAAGACTGGTTTTGTCCGCAGCAGAAGGGGCATCTCTTGCACAGGGCCAAACCATAAATCTTATTTCCTCCCAAGGAAACATTCTTTATGACGGTCAGAATACCGGCACGCTGAAGCAGGGGATTTCCCTTAATTACGGCTATACCCTTAGCAATGATTCCCACAATCTGCAGGCAGTTTTAGGGGAGGCGGAGGTCAATCCGGAGACAAAATCCCTGGTGGAGACCCGTGCGGCGCAGGCAGGCTTTCTGAACCAGGGGGCAGATCTGCTGGCGGCAGATGGTCTGCATCAGGCAGAGAAGGCGTCCCGGACCGCTGGCACTGCTGCCGCGGGCGAATGGTCGCCATTCTTTGCCACCCAGGGCGGCAAATACCGCTATCAGACCGGTTCTCATGTGGACAGCCGTGGAGGCAGCGCCATCCTGGGCATAGCCAGGGAGGTCAGCAATAAAAACGGCAGACTCCTTTATGGCCTGGCCGGGGAATACGGCAAAGGCAGATATGACAGCTATAGCGCTAATCTGCACGGCAAGGGGGATAGTGATTATGCCGGGGCTGCGCTCTTTGTCCGGCAAAAGGACAAGGAAGGCATGTATTACGAGGGCAGTCTCCGCGCCGGCAAAACCAAGGCAGATTACAGCTCCCGGGATTTTACGGGATATGCAGGCACGCCTGTTGGTTATGATACCAACAGCCATTACTGGGGGGCGCATCTGGGGCTGGGTAAGATCATGAGCCTCAGGCAGAACAATGAATTGGATGTTTCCCTCCGCTATTTTTACAGCCATACAGGCAGTGATTCTGCCCGTTTGAGCACAGGCGAAACCTATGATTTTGCTGCCGTCAGCAGTCATCGGGTAAGACTGGGGGCCAAGCTGACTCATGCCTTCAATACGGAAAGCAAAGGCTATTTGGGCGCTTACTTCGAACATGAATTTGACGGTGATGCCAAGGCTGCCGTGGCCGGATACAGCACAGCCACACCAAGCCTCAAAGGCAACAGCGGTATATTGGAAATCGGCTGGCTGCATCAGCCGAAAAATAGCAATTTCACGCTGAACCTTGGCGTGACTGCAGCCTGCGGCAAACAGCGAGGAGCGGCGGGCAAGGTGGGCCTGATGTGGAAATTCTGAGGCTAAGTCACAAATCAGAGAAGGGAGAAAATTACATGCGTCAATACATTTTTGCGTACAGGCGAAGGATAGCTGGGGGAAAGAACATTATTCTTGCAGGAATCACAACTTTGCTGGTTTTGTTTGGTTTTGGAAGTACATCCAGTGCGTCGATTGCAATCCATGATGACAGGGCTGCGGCAGGTTATTGGACAGAGCGGAATCCGAATGGGGATGCACTGTACCTGACACAGGATGAGATTATTTCCGTCAATCAGGCGATGCGGGAGAAAACGTCAAGTTTGACGGATCTGCTGAGCTATCCCCAGACGGTTGATGGTGCAGAGGTGAAAGAGTTGATCCTTAGCGCGCAGCAGGATTTCCGTGGGGAAAAAGAACCCGGCGATCATTACGACAAGGGCGGCATGATGATCTCTCAGGAAGATTACAATGCGGCACAGGACAACTGTAATCTGGAGGCCGTCCCGGCGAGCACCGCTATCTGCTACGGCGTAGTTACCATGCGCACCGATATGCGCCTCCTGCCAACCAGCAAATACTATTTCGATGACAAGTCCTTTCAGCATTATGACGATTTGCAGGGCACGGCTCTTGACCCTTGTGAACCGCTGCTTGTCCTGCATACCAGCAAGGATGGTGCCTTTGCGTTTGCTATCGGCCGTTACTACAAGGGCTGGGTAAGTATTGGTGCCATCGGCTTTGCGGAGCGGGCAAATTGGGAAAAATATGTGTCGCCTAAAAACTTCCTCGTGGTGACGGACCATAAGAAAAAAGTTCATGTGGGGGGCACCTGGGATGTCCTCTTCCAAATGGGCAGCATCATTCCGCTGAAATCAGCCAAAATGCGGAACGGTGCCTATCAAGCCATCGTTCCTGTGGAAGTAAATGGTCACCTTTCAGAAGCCAGGGTCGCCATAAAGGCAGACAATACGGTAAATCCCGGGTATCTTCCCTGCACGCCGAATAATTTCGTGCGTCAGTCCCTGAAGTTTTTAGACGATGTCTATGGTTGGGGCGGCATGGAGGAGAGCGTTGACTGCTCTTCCTATGTGCAGGATGTCTACCGTTCCATGGGAATCCTGATTCCCCGTGATGCCGACCAGCAGGAACTAGCCATGAATCATTCCGTATCCCTGGAGGGGCTTGATAAAGCTGCCCGCTATCAAAAAGCAGCGGAGGCACCTGTTGGCGCACTGTTCTTCAAGCCAGGCCATGTGATGCTCTATCTTGGCAAAGATGACAAAGGCACACCTCTGGCAATTCATTCAATCAGCAGCTATTTCACTTTCCCTGGCGGGAAGGCTCAAAAGCATTACATCCGGCAGGTACTGATTTCCGATTTCACGTTTCAAAACGGCAAGGCTGTTCCGACTATTGATGGCATGACTTCAATTGGAAGTTGTTTCTAGACTTTTTATAGGGGGATGATAGAAATGAAATTTGATATCAAAAAGAAAATGATTGCAGCTGCTCTTGCCAGCGCGGTAACAATCGGTGCGGGAATCGGTGTATCTCCTGCGTATGCTGCTCAGTCGGACAGGGAGAGCATTGCTCAGGTGGCTCTCTTGCAATCCCTGGCTCAGGGATATTTTGGCGGTACGGTTACGGCCGGAGAGCTTCGTACGCTTGGCGATACGGGAATCGGAACTTTCGAGGGACTCAACGGCGAGATGATCGTACTGGATGGCAAGGTCTATCAGGCCTTGGGGGACGGACGTGTCATTGTTGCTCCTGACAAGACAATTATTCCTTATGCCACAGTGACTTTCTTTGACCAGGATATTGCCATCAAACTTAAAGACATCAAGGATAAGGCAGAATTTGAAAAGATTTTGAATGAGGCGGTTCATAAGCATGGAGCCAACAGTTTCTATATGGTAAAACTGCATGCGCAATTTGATTCCGTTCTGTTCCGGAGTGAATATGGCAGCAAGGAGCCGTATCCAACACTAGTAGAAGCATTGAAGGGCAAACAGACGGAGTTTACTGAGAAAAAAATAAACGGCACATTGGTGGGCCTGTATTGCCCCAGCTATATGGGAGAACTCAACTCCGTGGGCTGGCATTTCCACTTCCTTTCGGATGACAAGCAAAAAGGCGGCCACATTTTGGAACTATCCCTTAAAGAAGGGAAAATCTATTTGGACAAGACGGATAAGTTCACTATGATCCTGCATGATGACAAGAAATTCCATGACATCAATCTAGCCAAGGATATGAAGGAAGATATCCGCAGTGCGGAACAGGACACCAAGAGCAATTTGCAAGAGAAAAAGTAAGTGGAGGTCTATTTATGCGTAAAGACCTTAGGAAAATCATTTGTGGTGTGTTTTGGGCAGCCAGCCTGACCGTTTCTTTTCCTGTGGATCTGACCTTGTTTGATATGCAGACGGGCAAGGATGTGTAAGGAATTCATAATAGGGGCTGCGTTATCACAGCCCCTTCAGTCTTAAAATATGGCCTTATCTAGCAGAGGGGAGGGGGAGATCGTGAGAGCGTTACGGATGATTACGTTTTTTGGCCTGGTTCTATGATTATTGCTTCGCCTGGCGGCTTGTCTAGCCAATCCACTGACTACGGAGGAGGAAGTTGCCAGCGGCCGCATTGGCACATGGCCAGGTTCCTTGTGCCCGATACGGCTATGATTACAAACTCACGGTGGCCACCTTTGAAACCGGCATGGCCGGGGTGAGTACGGGACAGTTTGACATGGGATTCTGCGCCGTGGAATATCAGCCGGAACGGGCCGAGCATTATCTGTTCTCGGAAAAGACCTGCGAAGCTGACTGCGTGCTGGCCGTTCGCTCCGATGGCGATACCGGGCTCAGGCTAGGGCAGATTCTTCGCCAGAAATTTCAGGATACCTTCCTGTGGGAGGACAGATGGAAACTCTTCGGCCAAGGCCTTCAGCTATCCTGATGAGCTGTCCGGGGGCCAGCAGCAGCGGGTGGCCATTGTCCGGGCCCTGGCCATGGAGCCGGAAATCCTCCTTTTGGATGAGCCCACCTCGGCGCTGGACCTCACCATGACTGGGGAGGTGGAGGCCGTTATTAGGAGGGTAGCCGCCTCCGGTGTCACTATGATGCTGGTGACCCATAGCATGGAACTTGCCCAAAGGGTTTCTACCCGCATTCTTTACTTGGATGAGGGAGGCATATACGAGCCTGCAAATAAAAAGTCAAGCATAAATTTCGGAATGGAGTAAATTTCTATGAAGTGATTTTATGGCACGACAAAAAGGCTGCCGCAATGCGTCAACCTGTAAAGAATTTTCTGAAATTGTTATTATTCCAAAGGTAAGCTGCTTAAGTATTCCTTGACTTTACCAAAGTAGATTCGCAGGAACTTATTTGCTCCGGCTGTCATGTAAACGTAGTAGGGCTTACCCTCATCACGTTTTTTCACCATGAATCTGTATACAGGGTCGTCTTCTGGTTGTAGCTTAATCAAGACATCCATTATGAGGTATAACGTTTTTCTCAGATATGGAGACCCATGTTTAGTGGTGTGAACGCTCTTTTGGGCATAGTCACCAGATTCATTAACTCCAGGGTCTACACCTGCAAAGGCTGTAAGCTGACTGCGCTTGGTGAATTTATGCACATCGCCAATCTCGGCAATGAGCTGTGGGCCAAGAGTCGTTCCTACGCCGAACATGGACATAACAACAGGATATTCCGGCAGTTTGGAAGCTAGGCTATCCATTTGTTGACGAAGTTCCTCTACGGCCTTGGAAATGGCATTTAGCTGTTCTACAGCCTGATGGATAAACATTTTCGTCATATCATCTTTAGGTAATATGGCAATCAGTTCCAACGAAGCATCACGTATTTCCTTTGGCTTGTCAGGCTGGAAATTATAGCCGTGCTTTTTGCACCACTTCTGGTACTTGTCTGTAAAGGAAGACAGGCTGATATTGCAAACACAATCCACATGCCAAAATTTTTCGATGAAGTCTATCCACTTTTCGCTGCCATCTGGCCGCTTGGGGCTGGTGAAGAATTTATTGGCTCCCGGATAGGTTTCATCAACTAAGGCTATTAAATTGTTTTTGTATGCCGTCTGCTGCTTCTGGTAGAAGCTCATCTGGCGGTTCATGAGTTTGAGCTGTGTACGTATTTTATCCATAGCTGTATACTGACGCAGCTCAGGCCATTTGTCAAGGGCGTAGCGTGCAATCTTCTTTGCATCAGCTTTATCTGTTTTGACGCGGCGCAGGGAGTTGTTATCGAAGTTCTTGATTAACTTGGGGTTCACAGCACTAACAAACAGGCCGGCACCAGAAAGCCAGCGAACCATTGGTTCGTAGTAGCGGCCTGTGTGCTCCAAGACAACGCGGCATTCGCCGTCTAAGGTATTTAAATAATTCACGAGGTCGTTCATGCCGCTTTTAGTGTGACGTACCTCAAAAGGTTTGGCTACTGTCTCACCAAAAGGCTTTACTACGGCAACTGTGCTTCTGCCTTTCGAGACATCAATCCCTACTGCGTTCATGTACATCGCTCCTTGAAGATAGAATTGCAATGGCGAACCATACTCCTCATTGCCGATTCAATCTCCTGTGGGTTGACACGGACGCATCTGGAAAGATAGCCCAACCTGCATAAATCGAACAGCTGGGAATGAGAGGATGGTAAACAGACTCGTATACGGACATGTAGGTCCTAGGAGGAATCCCGTCTAACCATTACCTCACTATTTTACCAGCTTAAACAACGAGGTGGATAGGAACGGTAGCTATCCGTTTCCAATCCATAGTTCTATTGTAGGAGGAGGAACGATTGATGAACAAAATAGGAAAAATGTTTGCGATGCTTGTCTTTTGCCTGACGGTGGTGTTATCTTTGGGAAGTATATCTGCCGCACATTTAGAGGCCAGCGAGGCGTCTCCGGATTGGGTAAAATTGCTCCCTGCCGCCAAAAATGCAGACCAATTGTTTATTGTGGCAGGTGTGGGGGAAACCACGGCCTGGGTATCCTTGCACGAAAAGGATAGTAAGGGCCAGTGGCAGCAGGTTATGACCACACCGGGCTATATCGGCAAAAAGGGCTTGGGCAAGACCAAGGAAGGCGATGCCAAGACACCGGTGGGCGTTTTCCATTTCAATAAGGCCTTTGGTATTGCCCCGGATCCTGGCAGCATCATACCTTACACCCAGGTGGATGAAAATATCTATTGGTCCGGGGATGTGCGTCCCGGCATGAAATACAACGAGATGGTGGATATTCGTAAGTTCCCAGGTCTTAACAAAGAAGACAGCGAACATATTGCCGATTATACGGTGCATTATGTCTATTGTCTGAATATCAGCTACAATGAGGCAGGCACACTTGGCAAGGGCTCGGCTATTTTCCTACACTGCATGGCGCCAATGAAGCCTTACACTGGCGGCTGTGTGGCCATTCCGCAGGATAAGATGCGCTTTGTCCTGCAGACAGTGCGTCCTGACTGCGTGGTGCTGATCGATTCCCTCAAGAATATTGCCCCGTCTTTAGCAGATGCTTGGGGCATTTGATGCATGCAAAAAATAAAGAATAGGGGATTATATCATGCTATCAAAAAAATTATTTTACTGTCTGCAAAGACAAAAGAAAATCCTGACGATGACCGCATTATCCCTTTGCCTGACCATTCCATGTTGCCATCAAAACAGCGCAAACAACCCTGGCTGATTGCCCAGCCTCAAAGATGATACATGTTTCTCTACAATGTGCTGCTTGATCGAGGATTCCGGCTATCAGACCTGCGTGGATCTGCCATGCGGTTATACGCCAAAGGCCATTTATATGACGGAACACAAACGGAATTTTGTTGGCTTGGACTTGCACCTATCTCTGCGTGGCAGGCTTGATACCATCTCAGCACCGCAGCTTCTGCGGGTGTGGGAGGAAGTCAAAGACGGTGGAAGTATTGAAGGTGTAAGAATAAATTGTACCCATTTGGAGTATATATCTTCGGCAGGAATTCGCTTGATGCTGGCGATACAGGAAAACTGCAGCAGCCCCATAGTTTTTTCCGGAGCCAATGCAAAAGTAAAAGAAATCCTGCAGCAGAAAGATTTTCTTATGATGGCAATAAACTGATAAAGGAAATACAACAATACTTATCCCAAAACGAGCTTTAACGAGGAAGTCTGCGTAATTTTCATTTGTACTCTGCTATGAGTTAGGTCCGAGCTTACAGGAGGTGCTCAAATGTATTGGGGAGAAAAAACGAAACGCAAGTATATGCAAAATTGTGTCCTCTGTGGCAATGCTCCCTGTGATATGGCCTGCCCTAAAGGCTTGGAGCCTTCCCGGCAGCTTAGGAGCATTTGGTTTGCTAATGAGGCGTATGCAGCAGCCCGCCTGCCCAGGGAAAATATTTGTGCTGCCTGTCAGGCTCCCTGTGAATCAGCTTGTGTGAAATGCGGAGAAGTTCCGATTCGAAAAATGATGGGCTTTTTGACGGAGGAGGTGAAGCCGAAACTCGATATTGAGGTGCCGGAACATGAAAGGGCATTGCAGACGGAAATTTGCGGCATTCCCTTGGAAAATCCCTTCCTGCTGTCTTCCTCGGTAGTGGCCAGCACCTATGATATGTGCGCCCGGGCCTTTGAGGCCGGCTGGGCAGGGGCGGCCTTCAAGACCATCTGTGCCTTTGACATACATGAAGCCTCCCCAAGATTTTCAGCCATTCACAGTGCGGATGGCAGCATTATGGGCTTCAAGAACATCGAGCAGCTTTCTGACCATAGTTTGCCGGAAAACATGGAAATCTTTCGTCAGCTGAAAAAGGACTATCCCCAAAAGTTTATCCTGGCTTCCATTATGGGCAGGAATGACAGGGAATGGGCGGAACTAGCCCGGCTCTGCCAGGAAAACGGTGCGGATGCATTGGAACTGAATTTCTCCTGTCCCAATATGATGGAGGATGGTCTGGGCTCGGATATTGGGCAGGTACCTGAGCTGGTGGAGCGTTTCACCGCCGCTGCCAGGCGCGGTGCCAGCATTCCCCTCCTGGCCAAACTGACACCCAATGTAGCTGCCATGGGGCCTGCCGCCGAAGCGGCCCGCAACGGTGGTGCCGATGGTTTGGCGGCCATCAATACCATCAAGAGTCTGATGTCGGTAAATCTGCACACCTTTGTTACCAGCCCTGCGGTGAAGGGACAATCTGCCGTGGGTGGATATAGCGGCAATGCCGTAAAGCCCATAGCGCTGCGCTTTATAGCAGAGCTGGGGCAGAATCCGAAGCTCTCCGGTATGCACATCAGCGGCATGGGTGGGGTGGAAACCTGGCGTGATGCGCTGGAGTTCATGATGCTGGGGGCCGGTTCCATACAGGTGACCACAGCGGTCATGCAGTATGGCTATCGCATTATTGAGGATTTGAAAGCAGGGCTCAATTACTACCTGCATGAAAAGGGCTTTAGCCGTGCAGGCGATGTGGTAGGGCTGGCTTTGGATTCCGTCAGTGAGACCACAGATGTTCTGGAACGGGACAGCATCGTGTATCCCAAATTTCACCGGCAGACCTGCATTGGTTGCGGTCGGTGCGAAATTTCCTGTATGGATGGCGGCCATCAGGCCATCCACCTGGATAAAAACCGCCGCCCTGTCCTTGCTCCTAAAAGATGTGTGGGATGCCATCTTTGCGTGCTGGTCTGCCCCACGGATTCTATACGCTCAGCGGGAAAAAGGATTTACCGTGACGGCAACTAGCAACGGAGAATAATCAATTTGTCAGTTTTTCCCTTGCTCGACACTTTTAATTTCTTCCTTTGAGGCACCTTTCAGTGCATAGGTATCAAAAGCGGGAGTGTCGAGGATGCGTATAGTATTTCGAGAAGCAATCATGATTCACCTGCTGTAGAGAAAATTTATTCTATGTGTTTCGACCAGTCAATAGTGCCGCAAAAGGAGCGTAATCAGCCATGGTTGATTGCACCTACAATATTAAGGATGATTTTTAAATGAAAAAATGAAAGGAAGGCATGATTATGAGAAAGAATCTTGGTAAACTTATTTGTGGGCTGTTTATGGCAGCCAGCCTGACTGTATCTTTAGCCGCAACTGACTCAATCATGAGCGCAGATGCGGCGCCAGTGGCTGCTGCAGTGGCAGGCAATGTTGATCCGGCGGATTGTTCCGGTTTTGTGGAGCTTTCCGAGGCAGTACCGGATGTTATTTTGGAGCCGCGCTATTATTCCACTTACAATTTTGTGGGGAATCGCATTGCCGGATATCAGGCGCCTCGCGTCTTTATGACCAAGGAAGCGGCCAAAGCTCTCAAAGAGGTTTCTGATGATGTGATGAAGCAGGGCTACCGGCTGAAGATTTATGACGCCTACCGGCCCCAGATGGCCGTGGATAATTTCGTGGCCTGGGCAGAAAATCTTGGTGATAAGCGCATGAAGGATTATTTCTATCCCCAGGTGGATAAGACGAGACTTTTTGCTGATGGCTATATTGCCGCCAAGTCAGGCCACAGTCGTGGCTCCACAGTGGATTTGACCTTGTTTGACATGCAGACAGGCAAGAATGTGGATATGGGGAACGTCTTTGACCATTTTGGCATCGAGAGCCACCCCGATTGGTGCGGTGATCCGGAAACCGGCAAGTACACAGGCAAATACGAGGGCAATAAAAAGCCTAAGGACGGCAAAATCAATGAGGTGCAGTTCAAGAACCGCATGATCCTGCGGGAAGCAATGCTCCGTCACGGTTTCAAGCCGTTGGATACGGAATGGTGGCACTTTACCTTGAAGGATGAGCCATATCCGGACACTTATTTCACATTTCCCATTCGGTTTTGAGGAATTTGCCAAGCAGGCGGCAAAAAATTCCGCCAGCTTGGTACAGTTCATGCTGGAACATGGGTATGCCGGCAGATGTCAATATGACAGGAACCCTGGCGGCAGAAGTTATGGTCAAAGCCACAGAGAAGGCGATAACGTCATCGACAATGGATGATGACGAATATCTGTCTTACTGCTTATGAGGAAGCTAAAGGAAATTATCGGCTAGATGGCGAACAAGTAAATATTGGGATTTCGACCTGGAGGGGGGATCTGGCATGAAACTATGGGGACGGATGGCAGCGGTATCCTGCGCAGTGCTGTTGGCCTTTAATCTGTCGGGCTGTGGTGTTTCGCAGAAAAATTCCGGCAGGATGGTCTATTTTGCCGCCCATGATGTGCCCGTAGATTTTATGGGCAGTCTCTATGAAGGCGTAAAACAGCAGGGGCAAAGAATGGGCTTGACGGTGGAATATCTGAATGCCAGACTGGACTATAATCTGCAGCTGGATCAGGTCAATGAAGCCATCGATGAGGGAGCGGCGGCCATCGTGCTTTTGCCCGTCAACGGTGTGGCCGCTATCCCAGTGGTGGAGCGGGCCAATAAGGCGGGCATTCCCGTCATTGTCACCAATCGGAATATGGATGGCGGGCAGTTTGCCCAGGTCATGTCCGATGAGAAACAGGCAGGAATCCTTCAGGGGGAATACATGGCCAAACATCTGCCCCCAGGGGCTAAGATTGTCTACCTGATGGGGGATGCCAGCATAAGCGCAGCTGTACTGCGCTGGGAGGGGTTCAAGGAAGCCTGCCTGGACAAGCGCCCGGATGTGCAGCTTTTGATCCGGCAGGATTGCGGCTGGCTGGAAACCGGCGCCTTCCGCGCCGTTTCCATGTGGCTGAAGGTCTTTCCCCAGATTGACGGTGTCATTGCCGGCAATGACAGCATGGCTTTGGGGGCCTTGCGGGCCTTGAAGGCTGCGGGCCGGGACAAGGGCGTGCTGATTTCCGGCGTGGATGCTCTGGAGCCTGCGGTAAAGGCTGTGGCTGCCGGGGAGATGTCCCAGACGGTGAAACAGGATGCGGACAAGACAGCCGAAGAGATTGGCAAACTGCTGCAGGCAGCAGCATCGGGCAAGGTTCCTACAGAAGATATCAAAGTTCCCTTTACGGAAATCACCCAGGAAAACGCAGCCCAGTTCAGGTAAGGGGGAAAGGCAATGAATCAGCTTAGCGTAAAAGTGAAGATCCTGCTGCTGGCGGCTGTCATGCTGGTGATAACCTGTCTTTTGGCCATCGTGGGCATCTATTCCAATCATCAGGCCAAGCAGCATATCGATGATCTGTATCATCACAATCTGATGACCACCCAGTACCTTAGCAATGCCAATATCCAGCTGAGGAACCTGAGCGAGGATATCGATTATGTGATCCTGCAGGACTACGATCCGGCGGACCGGAAGCTGCTTTTGGATGAAATGAATAGCAGGGTGGTGAATATTCAGGAAAATGTGGCCAAGATAAAGAAGAGTGACCGCAGTCCACGGGCCCAGGAAAATTTGGAACTGTTGACAGAAGATCTGTCCAATTTTGCCCAGCAGATAAAGGCCTGTGAAAAGCTCCAGAATACGCCGGAGGATAAGATCCAGCTGCTCAAGCAGCTTTCCGGTGCCCATGCCATAGGCGCCCGGCTTTCTCAGCTTACGCCGGATAATGTGCTGCAGGGAAAGATCCTCTTTCAGGAAAATGATGCGGCTCACACCAGGACCATCCAGATATTTCTGGGGATTATCCTGATCGGCCTGATTGCAGGCATTGGCACCACCATCCTGATTGCGGGCAATATCGCCACGCCTTTGGAAGAATTCGTACGGCAGCTTAACGCCGTGGCAGATGGGAATCTAACCCAGGAAATCTCCCCGAAGCTGGCCCAGCGCCGGGATGAGGTGGGGAGCATGGTGAAGGCCCTGCAAAAAATGCAGACCTCCCTGCGTCAGATATTGGGTGAGGTACAGAGTGAATCGGATGAAAACGTAGCGATGGCGGAAAAGGTGCAGGAACTGGTGGAAAGGCTTGACAATAGCATCCAGGATATGACCTGTGTCATGGAACTGATGGTTGCGAATATGGAAAAAACTGCGGCCGCCACAGCTGACGTGCAGCAGCAGATCAACATTCTCACGCAGGCCATTACGGAAAACAGCAATGCGCTATCTCCCCAATTGGCGGCCTCTATGGAAACGATGAACCAGGCCATGGGCGATATTGCCAAAGCAACCATCGAAGGTGCCGTGGACAGTACGGCCATTGCCGAAAAGGTGGCGGATGTGGCAGCCATGGCCGAGGAGATTTTGGACAAGGTGAACGAATCCCGTCAGGGAGCAGAAAATCTCAAGCAGCAGGTGGAAAGATTTCAGGTTTAGCGGATTCAGGCGGGCAAAGATTTTGCTGCGTGGCAGGAAAAAGGAAATAAGCGGCTTGTGTAGAATAAATCTACATGCAGATTTCTAATCTTTTTGCATGATATGAGACATGAATAGGAGTGACCTATTCGCTGGAGGAGGTAATGAACATGAATGTGAAGCTGGACCTGAAAAAAGTGGTGGGCGTGCTTGTGAGTTGCGCTTTTGCGGGAGCAGTGCTGGCTGGCTGCGGCCTGCCGGAAAATGCAGCGAAGAATTCCGATGACAAACCCGTGAAGCTGGGAATGCTGACGAATATGAACATCAGCGAGCAGCAGCAGGCGGCAATGATGAAGGAAGCCAGTCAGCGAGGAGGCTTCCCCGCTAAGATGGTTTTTGACATCACTTATTATGATAATCTCAACTCCATGCAGATGGGTCTGGAATCCAAGAGCGTCAATGAGATGAGCACCTATCAGTGCGTGGCCGATTACCTCATGGCCAGAAATGACAAGTTCTCCCAGACGGAATTCGGGAAGGCGAAGCTGGAGGACGGCTTCTGCGCTGCCCTGCGTGAGGATGACAAAGAATTGCTGGAGGAAATGAACAAGGCCATTAACGCCATGAAGGATGATGGAACCTTGGATAAACTGGCACAGGAATACATCAAGAATGTGAAAGCCGGGGAAGAGCCGCCGGCAGTGCCCCTCGAAAAGGTCGGAGGCCGTCCCACCCTCAAGGTAGCTGTTACCGGTGACCTGCCCCCCATCGATCTGGTGCTGGCCAATGGCAAACCGGCGGGCTTTAATACGGCTGTGCTGGCCGAGATTGGCAAGAGGCTGCAGAAAAACATCGAAATCGTGCAGGTGAACAGCGGCGCCAGAGCTGCGGCGTTGTCGGGCAAGACCGTAGATGTGATTTTCTGGGCAGTCGTTCCAGAGGACAAGTTCAATATCCGTCCTGCTGACTTTGACAAGCCAAAAGGCGTGGCCACTACCGTGCCTTATTACAAGGATACGATTGTCCACATTGCCCTGAAGAAGTAAGGAGTCGTTATGGAATTGCAGGAGACCTTATATCGTGTCTTTATCCAGGGGGATGCCTGGCGCACCATCCTGGAGGGCATTGGGGTCACCGTGCAGATTTCCCTGCTTTCTTTGGCTCTGGGAACCATATTGGGTGCCGCCGTCTGCTTCCTACGCATGAGAAGGGGGGCAGGCGGCGTTTTGGCCAGAGCCTATATTGCAGTGCTGCGCGGATCCCCGGTGCTGATCTTGCTGATGCTCCTTTACTATGGACTGCTGGCGGGCAGCGGCTTCAGTCCACAGGCGGTGGCCGTGGCAGCTTTTTCCCTGCACACGGCGGCCCATGTGGCAGAACTGCTCAGGAGCTCATTGATGGCGCTGTCCCAGGGGGAGATAGAAGCAGCCAGGACCTTGGGCTTTTCCCGTAGGCAGGCCTTCTTCTATGTCACCCTGCCCCAGCTGGTACATCTGGCCAAGCCTGTCTATCAGTCCACGGTGGTGAACCTCATTCAGTGGACCAGTGTGGTGGGCTATGTGACCATCACGGATCTTACGCGGGTTATGAGCAATATCGCCTCCCGGACGATGCAGCCCATGCTGGTGATGACCGTGGGCATGCTCATCTACATAGGCATGGCCTATCTGGTCTATGGAGTCTTCGCACTGACGGACAGGAAGCGGGGAGGTGACGGCTCATGAGCATGTTGGAGGTAAGGGGGCTTTGCAAATCTTTTGATACCCTCTCGATACTAGAAAATGTCAATCTCACCGTGGAGGAAGGAGAATGCATTGCCATCATCGGTGCTTCCGGCTGCGGCAAGAGCATGTTTCTGCGCTCCCTGGAACTATTGGAAGTGCCGGATCAGGGCAGGATCTTCGTTGCGGGACAGGAAATCACGGCGCCGCAGGCTGATGTGGATGGTATCCGCCGCCAGATGGGCATGGTTTATCAGAAATTCTTTCTGTTTTCTCATCTGAATGTCATGGATAATCTCTGTCTGGCGCCCATGAAACTTTTGGGCATGAGCAGACAGGAGGCGGAAGGCCGGGCCAGGGAACTTTTAGCTCAGGTGGGGCTCCTTTCCAAGGCAGAGGCTTCGCCCAAAGTCCTTTCCGGCGGGCAGCAGCAGCGCATTGCCATCTGTCGCAGCCTGATGATGGAACCGAAGCTGCTGCTCTTTGATGAACCCACCAGCGCCCTTGACCCTACCATGGTGGGGGAGGTGCTGGCCGTCATACGCATGCTGGCCCGACAGGGTCTGACCATGCTCATCGTTACCCATGAGATGAATTTTGCCCGGGAGGTGGCCGACCGGGTGCTGTTCTTTGCCGACCGGGGCATCTACGAGGCAGGCACGCCGGAGGAGATCTTCGAGCATCCCCAAAAAACCAAGACCATCGCCTTCATCCAGCGGCAGAAATCCTTCCGTTATGAAGTGCGGGAGCGGGATTTTGACCTGATGGAAATGCAGGGCGGCATCTGGACTTTCGGGGAAAAATATGGCATCCCGGCCCGGGAGATATACCGTTTGCAGCTTTGCTGTGAGGAAACCATATACTCTGTTATGGCCGGCTGTTATGGGGAGCATGAGCCAATTTGCCTGGATTTGGAGGTCTTCTATAGGGAAGCTGGCCGGGAGATCGAGTTGGCGTTTTGCTATCGTGGCAGGAAGTATCATCCGCTGGAAGATGAGCAGGCCAGCGGGGATGAAGCAGGTATTTCCTCGGCGGCCATACTCCAAAAAATCGTTTCGGTGCGTTCTTATACTTATGATCAAGGGGAAAACCAGCTGCGGTTTCTGCTCAATCCCCGCAAGAGCAAAAATTGAAGGAAAATTTTGGGAAGGCAAAAGCGGGACTTCACGGCTTATCCCTGCCACTATGGAGCATCTTAAGCCTTACTGCGAGGTCTTTTCCACGATGGTACGGGGCAAGGTTACCTTCCTTTTAGGGGAGAGCCTTCCTCAGGAGCGGAAATATAACGACCAGGCTGCGCTTAACGCAATCTTTGGCTGGCTGTCAGCTATTTGGCCACGGAAAGCCATCTGCTCTATCGTGATGTCCAGCGGTTCCGGGAAAAGACGGCTCCCGATCAGATCAAGCCTACCCATTTTCTGAATACTGAGGAAAAGATCAAGTTTTTCCAGGCCGTGCTGGAATGAAAATACATGAAGTTTTATCTGTGTCCCGCCAATGGAAATGTCATCATATCCATTGGCGGGGCACTTCTTTTTTGACAGATTCACTTTACAATGTTATAGTCAATATGGAATATTGTTTGTAATATGTGAATAGAGAGAAAAATTTTAGGAGAGAAACAATTATGCATAGCGAATTCCTGATGGGCAACGAGGCGATTGCTCTTGGTGCGCTGGCGGCAGGTGTCAATCTGGCGGCAGGTTATCCGGGAACGCCCTCGACAGAAATTCTTGAGACCATTGCCAAACGCGGGGCGGCAGATGTCCACGTGGAATGGTCAATCAACGAAAAGGCCGGGCTGGAGGTGGCTGCAGGGGCAGCCTACAGCGGCGCCCGTGCCCTGGTGACCATGAAGCAGGTGGGGCTCAACGTGGCCGCCGATCCTTTGATGAGCCTGGAATATATAGGCGTCAAGGGTGGCATGGTCATTGTGGTGGCCGATGATCCGGGGCCGATTTCCTCCCAGACGGAGCAGGATACGCGGACCTTTGGCATGTTTTCCAAGGTGCCTGTATTTGACCCGTCAACGGTGGCCGAGGCTTATGAGATGGTGCAGGAGGCCTTTGCTTTCTCGGAAAAATACCATACGCCGGTGTTCCTGCGGCCGACGACGCGCATCGATCATGCCTATGAGGCCATTGAGGTCAAGGATGAGGCAGAATACGAGCAAAAGGAACGGGAGGGATTTGTCAAGGACGCCTCGAAATGGGTGATCTTCCCGAAACTTTCGGTGCGCAGCCATGCAGCTATCGAGGCGCGCAATGCAGAGCTCAGCAAGGTGTTTTCGGACTATCCGCGCAATAAGATCCTGTCGGGAGCAGGGCAGCAGGGGAGCCTGCGCAAGGGCATCGCATCCCACGGGGTCAGCAGCATGTACACCCGCGACAATCTGGCCCAGGATAACCACCTGCCGGTGCTGCATATAGCGACACCCTTTCCCTTTCCGGAGGAACTGGCGGTCAAATTCCTGGAGGGGCTGGATGAAGTCCTTTGTATCGAGGAGCTTGATCCCGTCATCGAGCGGGCCCTGCTGATGGTCTGCGGCAAATATCACCTGCCCACCATAATCCGCGGCAAGCTTACTGGCGATATCCAGACAGTCGGTGAAAATACGGTGGAATCCGTGGGAAAGGCCATCGATGCATTCCTGGGGCAGTCCCGGCCGGAGGAGAAGGCCGAGGCGGTACCGCCGCTTCCTGTGCGGCCGCCGGTGCTCTGTGCAGGCTGTCCCCATCGCGCCTCCTTCCTGGCGGTAAAGGAGGCCATGCGCGGACAGAAGACCATATACTGCGGTGACATTGGCTGCTATACCCTGGGCAATGCAGCACCCCTTGACATGTGCGATACCTGCCTGTGCATGGGGGCCGGCATCAATATCGCCCAGGGCGTCTACCACATGGATCCCCAGACGAAATGCTTTGCTTTTGTGGGGGACTCGACCTTCTTTGCGGCGGGCATCACGGGAACGGTCAATGCCTTCTACAATCAGGCGGATATGACCTTGGTGGTGCTGGACAATTCAACGACGGCCATGACCGGTCATCAGCCTCATCCGGGTACGGGTAAGACCATCCGCGGCGAGGTGGTGGAGGCCGTGAGCATCGAGAAGGTATTGCGAGCCATTGGCCTTTCGGTGGTGGAGACCGTAAATCCCCTGGATCATGCAGAGGCTGTGGCAACGGTCAAGCGTGTGGCATCAGAGCCTGGCGTCAAGGCCATCATCTTCAAGTCCCCCTGTGTCGTGCTGGCGAAGCCGGCGGCACGTTCCAAGGTAGAGGCTGAAAAGTGTATCGGCTGTCAGAAATGCATTCGGTCCCTGGGATGTCCTGCGTTGGTGCTGCAGGAGGGCAAGGCCTTTATCGATGAAACACTCTGCACAGGCTGCACGCTCTGTGAGAGCATCTGCCCGGTGGGAGCAATAGCGGGAGGTGAGAAGTTATGAGTACCGACATCATTCTCTGCGGCGTCGGCGGTCAGGGGACGATTCTCGCGTCCAAGCTGATTGCGGCAGCGGCCATGAAAAAGGGAATTCCCGTCAAGACGGCGGAAACCATCGGCATGGCCCAGCGCGGCGGCAGTGTGTTCAGCCATCTGCGGCTGGGGGCCGGCGAGGGCTCGCCCCTGATTGGCAAAAAACGGGCAGATCTCATCATTGCCTTTGAGCCGGCCGAGGCCGTGCGGCAGATGCCCTTTTTAAAGGAAGGCGGCAGTGTCGTCGTCAGCAGCCGCCCCATCCTGCCCGTCAGCGCCATGATTGGCGATGCGACTTATGAGGTGGAAAGCATTATGGCTTACCTGCGCGATAAGGTTGACAGGCTGACGGTGGTGGACAGCGATGCCGCGGCAAGGGAACTGGGCTCGATGAAAGTGCTCAACGTGGTTCTGCTGGGTGCGGCGGTGCGCAGCGGCGCACTGGGGCTTTCTGAGCAGGATATCCTGGCCGCCATCCATGAACGGGTTCCCGCAAGATTCCATGAACTCAATGAAAAGGCCCTGGCCTTTGCCCGCTGATATAGATATTGGAGGAGAAGCTATGCAGATCAACGAACAGCAGCTCAATATGGTAAACCGGCAGGTGGAACGCCTGCTGGATGCAAATAACTTCTATGGCCAGCGCCTGCGCGAGGCCGGCATCGAAAAGGTGGAGACCCGGGAGGACTTTCTGAACCTGCCCTTCTCGGAAAAGCAGGATTTGCGCGATGCTTATCCCCTGGGACTCATGGCCGTGCCGGAGCGTCAGGTTGTACGCATCCATTCTTCCTCGGGCACGACGGGCACACCGGTCATCATTCCCTATACGGCCAAAGATGTCGATGACTGGGCCGAGATGTTCAAGCGCTGCTATGAATTCGCCGGCATCACGAATAAAGACCGCATCCAGATCACGCCGGGCTACGGACTTTGGACAGCGGGCATTGGCTTCCAGAATGGTGCCGAGAAACTGGGCGCCATGGTCGTGCCCATGGGGCCGGGTAATACGGATAAGCAATTGCAGTTCATGATGGATATGAAGACCACCGTGCTCACGGCGACGTCCTCCTATGCTTTGCTGTTGGCGGAGGAAATTGAAAAGCGCGGCATTAGGGACAAGATCCATCTGAAGAAGGGTGTCATCGGTTCTGAGCGTTGGAGTGCGAAGATGCGCGAGCGCATCGCAAGTGAACTGGGCATCGAGCTTTACGATATCTACGGCTTGACGGAAATCTACGGGCCGGGCATCGGCATCAGCTGCTCCCGTGATACAGGCATGCATTACTGGGATGATTTCATCTATCTGGAAATCATCGATCCCGAGACGGGAGAGAACCTGCCGGATGGTGAATACGGCGAGATCGTCATCACGACGCTGGTCAAGGAAGGCGCGCCGCTGATCCGCTTCCGCACCCATGACATCTCGCGCATCGTGCCGGGGGATTGCCCCTGTGGCAGCCGTTTCCCACGTATCGATACGCTGGTGGGGCGCAGCGATGACATGTTCAAGATCAAAGGTGTCAACGTGTTCCCGAAACAGATTGAGGAAATCCTGCAGACCTTCCCCGAGCTGTCCAGCGAATATCAGATTCGCATCTCTCATCTCGACGGTAAGGATACCATGCGCATCTATATCGAGACGAATGGCTCGGTGAACTTCCAGCAGATGGCCGAAAGAGTTGCGCAAAGGGTCAAGAGCCGCATCGGCTTCACGCCAATCGTCAAAGTGGTAGAACTCGGCCTGCTGCCGCGCAGCGAAAAGAAAACCAAGCGTGTCATCGATGAGCGGTTTGACTAAAATAGGAACAACGCCAATATCATTCCTTTTCTGACCTTGCTTAGCAGGGTCTTTTTCTTTTAGGAAAATAATGGCTTGACATAGTGTGGTAATATATACTATACTTAATACAGTAAAAGTTACCACATAGAATATGGTAGATATTACCCGGATGAAGATATAGGAAGGACAAAAGCGAGGCATGACAATGGGCACAGAAGAAAGAAGCAAAGAAGAGCAGGAATTCCTGAAAAATTATGATGTCAGCAAGTACGAGCGGCCCTCTGTTACCGCTGATGTGGTGATCATCACCGTGGATGAGGACAACGAGCTGAACGTGCTGCTGATCAAGCGTGGCGGGCACCCTTACAAGGATCATTGGGCAATTCCCGGTGGATTTTTGGAAGCGGGCAGAGAATCCATCGATGAAGCTGCGGCCCGTGAACTATATGAGGAAACAGGCGTCAAAGTTTCCGATGGCATTGACCTGCGGCAGCTGATCACCGTGGGAACGCCTGACCGTGACCCTAGAACCCACGTGGTCAGTGTGGTTTACACAGCCCTGGTTCCCAAAAGCCTGCTGCATATTCAGGCCGGGGATGATGCCAAGGAGGCGATGCTGTTCAAGATCCGCAAGGGCTATGACGAAAATGGGGATTTTTCCACTTATTTTGTGGGGGATAAGTGCTCCATCACCATGAACAATCTTGCCTTTGATCATGGAGAGCTGATTCTTACCGCCTTGCAGCGTCTGCGGGGCAGGTTGAATTATACCCAGGATGCCTTTGCGCTGCTGAAGGATAAGTCCAAATTTGATATTGCCGAATTGATGAAAGTGCATGAGGCCATTCTGTTCCAGAAACTGGACCGGTCAAATTTCAGAAAGATGTTCCTGCGGGAATACGTGAAAAAGCATCTGGTCAAGGAGCTGGGCAAGTACGATGCGGAAGGAAAACCGCCAACGACCATGTACAAATACCTGGGTTCGGCGGAATACAACATCTGACAGAGGGGGAAAACAAAATGGAAAAGAAGATTTTAGTCGTGGTCGATATGCAGAATGACTTCACCACCGGGGCTTTGGGCTCCAAGGAAGCGGTGTCCATTATCCGCAACGTATCCACGAAAATCAATGCAGCCAGAAGACATGGCGATATGATTATCTTCACCCAGGATACCCACGGCGATGACTATATGCAGACCGAAGAAGGCAGGAACCTGCCCGTTCCGCACTGCATTAAGGGGACTGAGGGCTGGCAGCTGGTAGAAGGGCTTCAGGCAGACGGGGACAACATCTTCGAGAAGGAAACCTTTGGTTCCGTTAAGCTGGGAAGATTCCTGGAAGACATGGGAACAACGGGTGAAGGCTATACAATTGAGCTGGTGGGGCTCTGCACGGATATCTGCGTGCTCTCAAATGTGGCGATTGCCAAAGCGGCAATGCCCAATGCGCATATCGTTGTGGATGCAGCCTGCTGTGCTGGCGTTACGCCTGCATCCCATGATACGGCCCTTAACGCCATGAAGGCGATTCAGGTCGAAGTCCTCCATCAGGGCAATGAACCTTGGAGAAATTAAGATAAATAAGAAAGCGGGGTGAAGCGGGCAGCGGCTCGCAGGCAATATGAAGTTCAAGCAGATTATCAACTCTTTATTGGAAACAGATCTTTATAAATTCAGTATGGGACAGGCCATTTTTCATCAGTATAGCGAGTATGAGACCAACTGGACCTTCAAGTGCCGCAACAAGGACGTGAAGTTCTCGCCGGAGATGGTAGCGGAAATCAAGGAGCAGATCAAGGCGTTCTGCAGCCTCCGTTTCACCGAGGAAGAACTCCAGTATCTTGCGGGTATCAAATGGCTGAAGAAGTCCTATATCAACCATCTCCGCCTGTGGAAGCCGGACTTTGAGGACTTCACCATCGAGGCAGGGGGAGACAGTGGGCTTATTATTGAAGCGGAGGGAACCTGGCTGGATACCTCCATGTATGAGATTCCGACGCTGGCCATTGTGAACGAAGTATACTTCCGCTTCCGTGACGACTACGACGCCCTGCTGGAAAGCTCAAAAGAACGCACCAGAGCAAAGGCTGACCTTTTGCGGACTGGCGTATACTGGCTCCCGGTGTTCTCCGAGTTCGGCCTGCGCCGCCGTCTCTGCGCTGAGGCGCAGGAATATGCCATTGAGCAGTTCGCCAACCTGGACAACAACGACGTTATCCGTTCCTTCTTCGTGGGCACATCCAATGTCTATCTGGCCAAGAAGTACGGCGTAAAGTCTGTGGGCACCATGGCCCATGAATGGATTATGGCAGCCGGGCAGGGCAACCACCTTTACAATCCGAGTTACGGCAATCATGTTGCCCTCCGTTCGTGGGTGCAGGAGTATGGCGTGGATAATGGCATCGCGCTGACGGACACTTTGACGACGGACTGCTTCCTGCGGGATTTTGACAAGACTTTGGCCACTCTGTTCAGCGGTGTCCGTCACGACTCTGGCGATCCCATCCTTTGGGGGGACAAGATCATCGACCACTACACCCGTCTGGGAATCAATCCCGCCACGAAGACGCTGCTGTTCTCCGATTCCCTGAACTTTGAAAAGGCGGATAAGATTGCCCGTTACTTCCAGGGGAAGGCCAAGGTGGCCTTTGGTATCGGCACGTACATTTCCAACGACACCTATGCGGAACCCCTGAACATCGTCATGAAGATTACGAAATGCAATGGTCAGGATGTGGCCAAAATCAGCGATACGGCAGGTAAGGGCATGTGCAAGAATCAGGAGTACGTCGATTATCTGCAGCGAGCGATTGACTGGCGGCTGAAACACAACGACTGAGAAACGGAGGGAAACAAAATGGCTGAGTTCAAGAAATATCCCAAGTTTAATGCCGAGGAGGACAAGGATAAGATTGTTGCTTTTCTCAAGGACTGGTTTGCCCAGAATGGCCCGACGGCAAATGCTGTGATCGGGATTTCCGGAGGCAAGGATTCTTCCGTTGCTGCTGCCCTGTGCGTGGAGGCCTTGGGAAAGGACCGGGTAATAGGCGTCCTGATGCCCAATGGGGTGCAGTCAGATATTGACGATGCGCTCAAACTAGTCAACCATCTGGGCATCAAATATCGGATTGTGAACATTGGAGCGCCGTATAAGGAAATGCTGAAAGCCTTGCAGTACACGGAAGCCCCCAGCAATAACAACTTCCATTTTGCCGTGACGGATGCCCTTAGGCAGAACCTCCCGCCCCGTCTGCGTATGGCTGCATTGTACGCCGTGGCTCAGGGACTAAAAGAGGGAGGCCGTGTCCTTAATACTTGCAATTTGAGCGAGGATTACGTGGGGTATGCTACCAAGTTTGGAGACGGAGCGGGGGACGTTGCGCCTTTGGCTGCTTATACTGTGACCGAAATACGGGCCATCGGTGATCTTCTGGCCCTGCCCGCGGAACTGGTTCATAAAGCTCCATCTGATGGGCTTTGCGGGAAGACGGACGAAGACAATCTCGGTTTTACCTATGCTGTGCTGGATCAGTACATTATGACAGGGGAATGTGAGGACGAGGCCGTCAAGGCCAATATTGATCGCCGTCATGCAATCAATAAACATAAATTGGAACTGATGCCTGTGGTTAATCGATAAGATATGGTGTTATCTGTGTATTGGGAGCAAAGGAGAGACTGGTTTGAGCAGATTGAGTACAGCACCGATAATGTCAAAATACTGTTGAATTTATTGGCATGATTGGACGATTAAGGAAACATCTTAGTGAAAGTTATGGAATGATCTGTTCGATGGAATCCTTGATTTTGAATACATCGACCACAAGCTCCTTTTCTTGGAGTTCGTCAATGTAGCAGATGGCGTGTTTTTTGTCGATGGTTGCTTTTAGCAGTTTGCCTTGCTCGCCTTCCTTTTCGTAGCGGCCTTTGAACCAGCTGGCTTTTTCCTTGTCTGCTGTCCATGACAGCCCATAGGTTGCCCGATGGGGGCTCACGCCGCGGTAGATGGTTATGGAAGCGGGGAGACGGTCGAAATAGGCCTGTTCCTCAGGTGTCATTAGTTTGGCAGCCTTGCGGAAGTATGCGACAATTTCTTCCCGGCTTACATTTTTATCCTGGTTGGGATCTTCTTCGTCCAACCAGGATTTTTTTAGATAGCGGGAATAATCCTCCAAATCCATGTATGGGCAGCATTTTTTGAACCAGGTCATTTTGTCGGGGTTGGGAACCAGACCATAAAGTTCAGCAAGGGTGCGGACAGGTGCATGGGGAGGAGAGGTCAGCAGGGAAAGGGTTATCGTTTCGATTTCGTTCAGATTGGTTTTCATAAAGTCCTCCTAAGGGAAAAGGTATTATCTCAATAATAACACTAAAATGACCATAAGACCACCGAATGGTCTTATGGTCATTCTTTATGCTTTGGGATGCGATCTTATCATTCGCCGTCGGTCATTCTGCGGCTGCTGATTTCCACGGAATATGCTGCACCAAAACGGGCATTCATCTCCTCCTCCGTGGGGACTTCACGCCGTGGCGGCGGTGGGGGAGCTGTTTCCCGGGGCTTGACTGTAGAAATGGGCTTCAGGTTATCCAACTGTTCTTCTACCGTCGCCAGGCTGTTTTGCAAGCCTTCCAGTTTCGCCTGGCTTTCTTCGTTGCTGCTTCCCTGCAGCTGGGTTATCTGTGTCTCGTAATTGCTTTCCTGTGCCTTCAGAGACGTAATTTCATCGTCCTTGTAAGATGGTTGCTTTATTGGCTGCGGGTGCGGGCCAAAAAACATATTATGGGGAATACCATTAAGTGATGTCATGCTCTCACTTCCAATCTGATATAAGATATTGTTTTATATAGAGAATAAGGGAAAAGCGGCATTTTGTAAAGAAAAATTTTTCTCAGCGAAGCACCAGATTTCGAAGGAGACATTGCGAAAGATTGTACCGGCAGGACGGTTCGCAGCTACCGAGAAGAAAATCGATAGTTTTGCGGCTGGATATGGTACTGGGCGTAAATATCCAGTACTATAATCCGCTGATTGATGATGAAGTCAAAGCGCATTTCGCCGTGCCCGAAAGTTGGAATATGGTGGCGCAGATGGTCTTGGGGGCACCGCTGCCCTTATATTTTGTACCTGACATCAAACAAATCCTTTCTACAAAGGTCTGCCAGATGAATCCTATAGGACAGGGAAAAGGCAGGATATTTCTTGTTTTTTGCAGAATATTAATAACATATTTTGTAGGGGATCGTATTGCCGGGCATCAGACTCCCCGCGTCTTTATGACCAGGGAAGCGGCCAAAGCGCTCAAAGAGGTTTCTGATGATGTGATGAAAGAGGATTTTGGCATACATGCCATTGTCCTGAGTGGGGGAAGTGCTTATGGCCTTGCGGCAGAGGTATTGGCTAAAGCCATAGAAAGAGCGATAACTTCATCGAAAATGGCTGAGGATGAATATCTGTCATGTTGTTTGGACCTAGAATGTTGGGGGTGCTGATGATGGAATTGAGGAAAATCGGTGTGGTTCTTGCAGGTCTGATAATGTCTATGGGAATTGTGTCGGCCAATCCCATGAATAGCCAGCAGCAAATTGACATACTGGCAGAGACAGGAACGGGGAATGATGGCTGGTTTGTGGAGCCGGCCAGGGATGAGAAGTGGGGTAAATGGTATTATGCAGTCACAGACCTCAATCATGATGGCAATTTAGAGATTTTAAAAGCGAAGAGCGGTTTTTACGATGACAGGCCATGTCTTGAGTGTGAAGAATTGACGGGGCAAAAGGGGCAGCGAAGAAAGGCCGTTATCAACCCTGCCGGCAGTGCTCATGTACCGGATGTTCTAAGCAGTGAATCCTCTGGAAAGCCAATCGTGATTAAAGAAAAAGGGAGCAAGCGGTACTACTACATTTTCGAGGAGATTGTCATGCATGGCGAATTCGAATCGGATACGAGCAAGTATGCGGTTTGTCTGGATGGAGATTTGTTTATAGCCGAACTTGCTACTAAGAACTGGCGGCTGAGCGGCAAAGATGGCAGTGTCAGAAATCGATATTATATTTCCGACCCACTGAAAGAAAAGGTCAGTGAGAAGCGTTACAACAATATCGTCAGGGAGAGATTTCCTGGAGCTGTGGAAAAAGCTGGCAAAATTCAGTGGCTTAGTGCTGGAGACGTATGGGTTTCTATTGGTAAAGGAAATATTGGAGAGCTATTGAAAAAATCATATTGTAATTTTCAATAGTAGATGACAAGGGATAAGTTTTAGGCTATGGCCGTAAAAAGGCACAGCTCAGTAGAATTGTTCTACGGCTGTGCTTTTTTTTACGGCCATATTGCTTTAGTTAACTAAAATATTCGTTCGGTGAATTTTGGCGGAATAATGTGGTAAAATAAGAAGTATAATTCACGGGATTGGGGTGAGGAGCAGAAAATGGAAGAAAACGAATTCGACATTCTGGCAGGGCTGAATAAAGCCCAGCTGGAGGCGGTAACGGAGACAGAAAGTTATGTGCGTGTGTTGGCTGGGGCAGGTTCGGAAAGACGAGGGCTCTTAGCCACCGGTTTGCCTATCTTGTTAATGAAATCGGCATCATGCCGGGAAATATCTTGTGCGTGACATTTACCAATAAATCCGCTACAGAAATGAGGAAGCGGATCCATCTGCTGACCGGAGATAATGATACGGGCTATATCAATACCTTCCATGGCTTTTGTGTATCGGTGTTGCAGGAAGACAGTTATGCGGTGCAGTATCCCAAAAGCTTTCTCGTGTTGGACAATAGTGATATTGATGCCATGCTGAAGATTATCTATGAGGAGCGAAAGCTTTCCTTGCGGAACATGACCTTTGCCAAGGCCCGGGATATGATTGAAATCCGCAAAATCTTCACAGAGCCGGAATACTATCAGGATATGATTGCCATGTCCCAGGACGCAATCAAGGAGAAGTACGATAGGGCTGTAGAACCAGCAGATATTATCTTCTATGGCTATCTATATCAAGAAAAGAAGTGTTTCGGCCTCGATTATAATGACCTCATCAAGTTTACCTTGTATATTTTCGAGCAGAAGGAAGAACTGCGGTTGAAATGGCAGCAGCGGCTGGAATATATCATGATTGATGAGTTCCAGGACATTGATGATCTGCAGTACAGGCTGATGAAGATACTCTGTGGCTACCATAAGAATCTCTTTGTGGTAGGCGACCCTGACCAGACCATCTACACCTGGCGTGGGGCTAATATCCGCTATTTGCAGGATTTTGACCAGAATTTCAAGCCCACGAAGACCATCTATATGATGGAAAACTATCGTTCCACGCCGGATATTATTGCCGTGGCCAATGACCTTATCGCTCATAACCGTTATCGCATCGAGAAAAATCTTATCCCTACACTGCCTAAGGGGGAGTCAGTCCTTTGCTCCAGCAATGAATCACCGGAGGAGGAAGCAAAGTGGATAGCCAAGGAGATTGGAAAGCTCCATGAACAGGGCGTACCATACAGGGGAATCGCGGTGCTCTACCGTGCCCATTATCTGACACGCTCCCTGGAAGAAGTCTTTATGAAGGAAGAACTTCCCTATACCTTATATAGTGGCATTCATTTCTTCGATAGGAAGGAAATAAAAGATGCTCTGTCTTATCTGCGGATGATTGCTTATCGGGATGATTTATCCTTTATGCGAATAGCCAATGTGCCGAAACGCAATCTTGGTGAGCGTCGGATGGCTTTTTTGCAGGAATTTGCGGAGGCGAATAAATGCAGCCTTTATGAGGCACTGCGGCGTAACCTTGACCATGATTTGCTTAAGGGAACAAAGGCCGGAGCTTTTGCAGAGTTGATTGAGGAATTCTCGGCAACGTATAGTGGCAGACCTGTATCTGAGGTCTTGTCGGCTTTACTGGATGCCAGCGGTTATGAAGAAATGTTGCGTACGGAAGGCAGTCAGGAACGGTTGGACAACCTGGCGGAATTGAAGCAGGCCATCTATGAATACGAAACCTCCTGTGGCGAAGAGGCAATGCTGGAACATTATCTGGCCAGAGTAGCACTTTTAACTAATAGCGATACAGCGGAGCAGGGTGATAAGATAAAGCTGATGACTGTTCATGCTGCAAAAGGCTTGGAATTCCCCTATGTGTTCCTCTGTGGCCTAAATGAGGGGATATTCCCGTCCCGGAAGACGCGTACCCGGCAGGCCATGGAGGAGGAACGGCGTCTGGCTTTTGTAGCGGTAACCAGAGCCAAGAAAAGACTCTATCTGTCTGCTGCATCGGGGCTGAATTTCGATGCGTCGGTAAGATATCCCTCAAGGTTCCTGCTGGAAATAGATGATAAATTGCTGGAATATGCAAAGCCCATATCAGATACTACCAGACAGGATGCACAAAGTTATATCAAGGGCATGGAAAAGCGGATGGAGCAGGGAAGTGTAGAGAAGAAAGCTGCTTTTGCTGTAGGCGACAGAGTAATTCATCGCATCATGGGGGAAGGTGAAATCCTTGATATAAATAATGACAAGGGTGCCTATGTCATAAAGTTTGAGGACATTGACACGCCAAGGGAAATCTCCTTTAAGGCAAAGCTGGAGAAGGTGACGGCGCAGTAGGAGGTGTGCAAATGGACAGGATAGATGAGCTGACCCAAATTCTCAAAGACAGCAAGCGTGTGGTATTTTTCGGTGGAGCGGGGATGTCAACGGAATCAGGAATTCCGGATTTTCGCAGTGCTGATGGTATTTTTAATCAAATACTTCATCGCAAATTTCGTCCGGAGGAAATGGCATCCCATAGTTTCCTGGTTAATTACCCGGAAGAATTTTTTGAGTTTTATCGAAATCGCATGATGTTTATGAATGCAGAGCCCAACGATGGCCATAGGGCTTTGGCCAAATTAGAAGAGATGGGTATTTTGAGGGCCGTGGTTACCCAGAATATCGATGGCCTGCACCAGTTGGCAGGAAGCAGGACGGTCTATGAATTGCATGGTTCAAGCTTGCGTTGGCCCTGCATGAAATGCGGCAAAGTCTATCCCATGGAATTTGCCCTGCGGGAGGAGAACAAGCCCATTCCCCATTGTTCGGATTGTGGCGGTGTCGTGCGGCCGGGCGTGGTTCTCTACGAAGAGGGACTGGACGATGAGGTGGTGGAAAATGCCATGCGTGCCATCCGTGAGGCAGACACCCTTATCGTTGGCGGCACATCTCTGGTGGTCTATCCGGCAGCGGGAATGATTGATTATTTTCGGGGCAGGCATCTGGTGCTTATTAATAAATCTGAAACGAAAGCAGATGCAAGTGCAGACCTGATTATCCGGGAGCCGATCGGGAAGACGTTGGCGGCGGCAGTTGACAACTTAATGAAAAATTAAAAAATCGGCGTTTAGATTCCAAAAGGATTTCTAAACGCCGATTTTATTTACTGTTGCTGATTGTTCCAGCAGCCGCCATGACGGCCGTAGCCATGGCCTCTGCCTCGACCGCAGTACCAGCCGTCATTGTTTTGTGCGTCTTTGTCCGAAAGTTCCAGACGTTGCTGCATGGACCAGCCAGGATTCTGCGTATTGGCATCATCAGTGGCAGCAAAAGCCGGAACAGCTGTAAGCATGACAGCGGCAGATAAGAGAGCAGCGATTTTCTTTTTCATGGTTATAACCTCCAATAAGTTTTCTCAACGTGTTTTTCCTTACAAGCCTATTATGGCATATAAATGTGACGAATTTGTGACAGAAAAAAATATTTTTGGGCGTATGTTTGTAAGGGAATAATCTGCTACACTATTAACAGGAGGTGGTTTACTTGCGACTTCTGATTGCAGATGATAACAAGGATATTCGCGATATATTGGTTGCCGCAGCGGAAGCATCGGATTTTGAAACGGTGGCTGCCGCAAACGGTAAAGAGGTTTTAGACTTGGTAAAGCAGGACAATATTTCCCTGCTTTTATTGGATGTCATGATGCCAATAATGGATGGTTTTTCCGTCTGTCGGGAGATACGAAAATCTTCGGATGTACCCATTATTATGATTACGGCCCGTGGCGAAGATTATGACCGGATCATGGGGCTGGAAATCGGAGCTGACGACTATGTGGTGAAGCCATTTTCTCCTCTCGAAGTCATGGCCCGGGTGAAGGCCGTGCTCCGTCGTCTGCCCAAGGAGGAAATGGATAAAAGCAAAATTGCCGTGGGCAATCTTCTCCTGTTTAAGGATAATGGAGAAGTGCAGATAGGCGGCAAAGCCATTTCACTCACCCGCAAGGAATATGACTTGCTTTACCTGTTCCTCTCGCATCCGCAGCGGGTATTTTCCCGGGATGAATTATTGGACAGGCTTTGGGGCTATGAGTATACTGGCGACCTGCGGACCGTGGATACCCATATACGCCGCCTGCGGGCCAAACTTACTGAGGCTGGTCTGGCAGGCGCTGCTTTGACAACGGTATGGGGGCGTGGTTATCAGTGGGAGGGGACGGAATGACGAAGCCCAGGAAACTTACCCGAAAGCTTTGGGGCTATTTTGCTTTATCGCTGCTGCTGTTTTCACTGCTGATCGGTATGGTATTCTCCTTCCTGTTTGTGGATTATAACAGCAAGGCACATCGCTCGGAAATGCAGCGGCAGGCCGAAACTCTGGCGGCGGCTTTGCCTGCTTTTCGAGGTCAGGATTTATTGTGGACAGAGCAGACTGAAAATGACCAGAAGTCATCTCCTCAATATACTGGCCGTGGGGCACATCATGGGCGAATGATGCATGGAGGCAGAGGTTATTCTGTCCCAGGCAATCGGGAATGGTGCCGTCATAGCTATAGCCTGCAAGGTGGTGGGAATGCCAGTCGTGAACAGCAGACCGCCTCTTTTTTGCGGGACCTTGATAGGCTGGTGCAGGGAACTGTATGGATAGTCGACCGGGAAAGCCGTACAATCAGTTCCTATGGGCAAGAAAAAAATGTCATCACCTCGGGGCTACCAGCAGGTATGGAAGATGTCTTGGAGAAGACTTTGGCAGGAGACACTCCTGTAGTAGATACAAGTACAGACCTGTTTGCCGAACCTATGGTGACAGCAGGAGCACCTATCTGGGGAGATAATGGGTAACAAAACTGTTACACTAAATTTACACAAATCTGTATAAATATATACAGAAGTATAGATTTAATCGAACAGAATACCCTTTGTATCTTGCAAGAGGTGCAAACTCAGTGTTAAATGCTTTTAATCCCTAAAGCCTTACACCCAAACAGTAGCTCGAAAGGGCAAGCTGAGTGGTGCGAAAGCAGAAAAAACGTAAGGATGGCATAAGGTGAAACAAAAATATATCAGTGTCGGATGAAGAAAATAGTGACCTTCCGAAAACGTATGTCCTAAGTGCTGAAAGCAATGGGTGTTTAGCAGGGAAAGCCCTAAGTTCTCAAAAGAGAATAAGGGAGACCCCCAACGACTATCTCCTTGAGGGAGAGTAAAACCGCAAGTTTATGGCGGAAGAAAAATACTGCCCCTGCCCAGCAGGGTGAAGATATAGTCTGCGCTGACATGAAAGTGTCAGAGGTCTGCTGGTGACAGCAAGACTGCGCTGGAAGTTGCGTTCTAGCGTGAACAAGATAAATGTATACAAATTTGACAGTTTTACACAAATACCTTATAATATAAGTGAAATATCTTATGTTAGGAGGTGGACGCTGTGGAACTGGTCAGCATAGGTAAATTTGCTAAGATGGTTGGTGTCACCACTACGACACTAAGGCGTATGCACCAAAGCGGAGATTTTATTCCGCACCATGTTACCAAGGGGGGCACACGCTATTACGCAATGGAACAGCTCAAGGAGTTTTCCAACGCTCCCGAAACAGAAAAGCTCGTAGTAGGTTACTGCCGAGTATCTACGCCAGCTCAAAAAGATGACCTTCAAACGCAGGTGGAGAACGTAAAGTCCTATATGTATGCCAAGGGTTATAAATTTGAGATAATCACGGACGTAGGCTCAGGCATTAACTATAAAAAGAAAGGGCTACGGCAACTCGTCAACAAAATCAACAACCACGAGGTATCAACAGTAGTTATCCTGTACAAGGACAGACTGATTCGCTTTGGCTATGAGTTGTTGGAGTATCTTTGTGAAATAAACGGTGTCAGTATCGAGATTATCGACAATACCGAGCAGAGCAAAGAGCAGGAACTGACGGATGACCTAATACAAATCATCACAGTTTTTGCTAACCGCCTTTACGGGCAACGCTCAAAGAAAACAAAGAGACTTATTGACGAGGTAAAGAAAAATGCAGAGAGCGGTAAAGATAAGGCTTCTGCCTACTAAAGAGCAGGAGTGTCTGTTCTGGAAAAGTGCCGGGACTGCCCGTTGGGCATACAATTACTTTCTCGAAGCGAACGAAGCGGCCTACAAGGCATGGCTTAAAAATGACAAGGTCGGCAAGCGTAGCGTCAGCGAGGGCGAAATAAGGAAACACATCAACAACGTCCTAAAGAAAACAACCCATACATGGCTCAAAGAGGTAGGAAGCAATGTAATGAAACAGGCTGTTAAGGACGCAAACCTGGCCTTGCAAAGATATTTCAAGGGCATATCTGGGAAACCTAAATTCAAGAGCCGTCATAGGAGCAAGATTAGTTTCTATGTGAACTACGAAAGCCTTGTGAGGAAGCCAAATGGCTTCCATGGTGAGAAGATAGGTTTTGTGAAGACGGCGGCTCCCCTGCCTAAGATACCAAAAGGCAAGAAATATGCCAATCCGCATATATCCTTTGATGGCAGGTATTGGTATCTGTCAGTTGGCTATGAAGTTCAGCAGGAAGAAACTGAGCTGACTGGCGGGAGTCTGGGCATAGACCTTGGTATTAAGTCGTTGGCGATTGTTTCTAACGAGGACGCTACAGAAACCCACTTCTACAAGAACATCAATAAGTCTGCGGAAGTAAGAAGGTTGGAAAAGAAGCTGAAGCGTGAGCAACGAAAGGCATCTCGCAAACTGGAATCAAATATCAAGAGCCACGACAAAAATCGCCATCCGATATGGATTCGCCCACTTCGAGAATGTAGGAACCTAGACAAGCAGAACAAGAAAATACAGCTTATTCACAAACGCCTTACAGACATTCGCAACAATCATCTTCATCAGACAACATCTGAGATAGTGAAAACCAAGCCGTCACAGATAGTCATGGAGGATTTGAATGTCAAGGGCATGATGAAGAATAAGTACCTGTCAGAAGCTATCGCAAAACAAAAATTCTATGAGTTTAAGCGGCAGATTCAGTACAAGGCTGAAATGTACGGCATAAAGGTCATAGAGGTAGACAGATTTTATGCAAGCTCCAAAACTTGCAGTCATTGCGGAAATGTCAAAAAGGACTTGAAGCTTTCAGACCGCATTTATGTCTGCCCTGTATGCGGAGCAAAGCTGGACAGGGATTTGAACGCTGCTATCAACTTAGCAAATTATAAGATGGCTTAGGAAATTTCACCTTCAAGAAAACCTAAGCATGTACCTATCGCTACTAGGGAATTTAAGCCTGTGGAGCGTTATATTAAACGAGAGTAGCTTGTTCTTCGGAGTGGCAAAATCGGACGCAATGAATCAGGAAGGTGTCTTGTGAAGGGCACCACAGCGTAAATATGTGTAACTCTGTGCAGATTTGTACATATTTATCGTAGCGGGAAATAAAAGGGGCAGTGCTGGTACACAGACATCTTGCAGATTTGAAGGAAGCTGAAATTAGCGGATTGCAAATCCTGGGAATTGCAATCTTGTTGGGGCTTTTATTATCTGCCCTGCTGGCAGCTGCTCTGGCTAAGCGATTTATCGCTCCTCTCTATAGGATGAAGGACACCGCAGAAGCATTCCGGGCTGGAGACTATCAGGCTCGCACGGGGCTGCATCAAAATGACGAGCTGGGGCTTTTAGCAGAAAGTCTGGATGAACTGGGGATGCGTCTGGAAGAAGCGAAAGCTGAGCGTGATAACGTCCAAAAGCAGCGTCAGGAATTTTTGGCGGCGGTATCCCATGAACTTCGTACACCGCTGACCGTCATCAAGGGAACCTGGGAACTTTTGGAGTCCGGGATAATAAAGGAAGGGGCAAAGCTTCAGGAATGCCGCCAGAGAATAGCGGAAAATCTCGCCATGCTGGAACGGCTGGTTCGCGACCTGTTGGAGCTGACCCGTTTGCAGAGCCCTGGATTTCAAGTACAGATGGAATCCTTGAACCTTTCGCAGCCCTTTGCCGATGCTATTCGCAGTGCGAATACGTTAGCAGAAAAGAAGGGGGTAAAGCTGGAAGCAGATCTGCCCCAGCTCGTGCCCTTTATGGGCGACTATGGCCGCCTGCGGCAGCTGTTGCTGATAATTCTGGACAACGCCATAAAATTTTCTCCGTCTGGAACTGCGGTGGATGTGCAGGGGCAGCTGACGGGAACTTTTTGGCAGATAAAAGTTACAGACCAGGGACCTGGCATTGCCCCGGAGGAACGGCTCCATATATTTGACCGCTTCAAGAAATCCGGCGAGGATAATGCCCAAGGAACTGGGCTAGGCCTGGCAATCGCCAGGGAAATTGCCATACGTCACAATATCGAAATAAAATGTGAAAGTGAATTAGGCAAGGGAGCGGTATTTATCTTACAGGGGCAGATTGAACCTGCCATATAAAAAAACGGCGTCAGGAATCCCAAGGGATCCTGAACGCCGTTTTTTTATACAGTAAGGTTATGCTCCTTTGGTGGGGCTCTTTCTTGTTAACAGGAAAACGGTACCAATTATCAGGGCTGTGCCGATGATGTCCATAAAACCGAAACTGGCATTAAGGAAGATAATGGACAGGATAATGGCGGATAAGGGCTCCACAGAACCGAGTATGCTGGCCTCAGCGGGCTGGATGTATTTTATGCTGCCTAGATAACAGCCAAAGGCAATAACCGTGCCAAAGACGATTACATAGGCATAGATAAGTGCAGAAAAATCATTCCAGACGCCGGAAAATTGCCAGGGCGGGCAAAGGGGCATTAGTGCCAGTCCCCCCAGCAGCATGCCCCAGCCGATGACAAGGGGAGCCCGCCACTTGCGAATCAGACGTTTGGGCTTCATGGTGTAGATAGCAGCGGCGGCAGCAGAGGCAAGCCCCCATAATAAGGCGTTAAGGGGAATGGATAAGGTATCCAGCTTTCCATGGGTTACCAAAAGGAATGTTCCCAGTACAGCCATGGCTACACAGATCAGCTCGATATATTGCGGCAGTTTGTGACTGACTAAGCTATTGTAGCTGATGATGATTATGGGCATAAGATATTGCAGGACCGTGGCAGCTGCCGCATTGCCCTGCTGGATGCAGGCAAAATAAGTATATTGCACCGCCAGCATGCCAAAGATGGCGAAAATAAGAATATCCTTGGCATCTTTTCTGTCCTTCCAGATTTGTAAAGGACTTTCTCGGTAATGGGCAAAATCCATCAGCAAAAATAAAACGCCTGCTATCAGCATTCGGGAAACCACCAGCCATGCTGTGGAAAAGCCACAATCCTGCAGCAGATATTGCCCGGCAACGCCGCTGCCGCCCCACATGGAGGCTCCAAGGCAAACCATGGCAAGCCCCTTTTTACGCTCCGTCATAAATGTATTCACTTTATTAGAACACCACCAGATAAGAAAATAGATGGTTCTATTATACCATTGACGGAGTAGCTGGGAAGGAGATTTTTGCAGGAAAATATATACACAATGGTCTTTGCGGTGTTGACAGATATACTTGCGAGATGTAATATTGTAAACATAATATCATGAAAGGATTGGTCTTATGCATTATTTGGAAAAACTCAGCAATTTTATCTCGAAGTACATGGCCGTGCTTGTTATCCTGGTGGCTGCCATTGCCTTGCTGGAGCCGATGAGCTTTAAGTGGGTGGCACCAAACATCAGCATGCTGTTGGGCGTGGTCATGTTCGGCATGGGGATGACCCTCAAGCTCTCGGATTTCAAGCTGGTCTTCCAGCGTCCGCGGGATGTGTTTATCGGAGCCCTGGCCCAGTTTACGATCATGCCTCTGCTGGCTTATGTTTTGGCAATGGCCTTCAATCTGCCGCCGGAACTGGCTGCTGGTGTCATTTTGGTAGGCACCTGTCCTGGTGGAACATCTTCCAATGTCATGACCTATCTGGCTCGCGGGGATGTGGCCTTGTCGGTATCCATGACCATGACCACCACGATTTTGGCCCCCATCGTTACACCGCTTCTTACCTGGTGGCTGGCCGGTGCCTGGGTGGAGATTTCTCTGTCTGCCATGATGATGTCCATCGTGCAGGTGGTAATTCTGCCGATTGTATTGGGAATCGTCATCAATTCCTTCTTTGAAAAACAGGTGCAAAAGGTGGTCAAAGTTTTGCCCCTTGTTTCGGTTCTTGCTATTGTCCTGATTGTTGGCGGTGTTGTAGCGGTTAGCTCCCAGAAAATTTTGGAGACGGGCCTGCTCATTATGGCAGTGGTTATGTGCCATAACCTTTTGGGGTATGGTATCGGATTCCTGTTGGCGAAGGCATGCCATATGAATATGGCAAAGGCTAAGGCCATTTCCATCGAAGTGGGAATGCAGAATTCCGGACTAGCCACCTCGTTGGCTATGCTTCACTTCGGGCCGGCGGCTGCCATTCCTGGAGCTATATTCAGCGTGTGGCATAACATTTCCGGCTCGTTGGCAGCGAACTATTTGTCCAGCCGTGTGAACAAGGAAGAAATGCCCGTCGCACAGACAGCAGAATAACGGAAATACAAAAAGAGGCCACTTAGTATGGCCTCTTTTTGGCTGTGTATTATATTTGTAGGAGAGCTTTAGTCTAAAAAATTATCTCTGAGCAAAGCAATTTCCTGGGCATAGCCAGCGAGTTCATTGGGCGTTTCCAGTATAAAAGGCAGGTGCCGCAGTTGGGGATGGTTGATGACTCTGGTCAGTGCTCCGAGACCAATGCAGCCCTGACCAATGCAGACATGTCGGTCTTTGTGGGAGCCACAGGGATTCAGGCTGTCGTTGAGGTGGATAGACTTGAGGCGTTCGAGACCGATTTTTCCGGCCATGGTCTCCAGAAGTACAGTGGTGGACTGGTCTGGGGAGAGCACGCGGTTAAGCTCCTCTGCAAAGTCGATAAAGGCTTTGACATCTGCAAGGTCAATGTCCTTGGCCTTGCCCCCGCGGGGATTGCGGGTGATTTTGCTTATGCTGTAATTTTATCACAGGTGAGCATTGGTGTACAAAAATGTAAAAGGGCTTAAAGCCCAAAGGAGTTTAGGTACAGGATGAACAGGAAAATCGGATTTTGGAAACAGGTTTGGGATCGGAGCAAACGGCACAGCTTAGAATGCTGTTACAAGCGGCAGAAAAATTGGTATAAGATACTACACTATTTTGCCCGGAAATAAGCTTTGATATAGATAGGGTTGATTTAACATCAGCTGCATGGTAACATAAGAAAATAAACAGGTGCCTGCTGCCATCGGGGAGCAGGAAAGACGCTATAACTTTATCATTAGTTAGGTCATGGAAGATAAAGTTATGGCGTTCTTTGCATATTGGAAGCAAAGGAGAGAATGGTTTGCGTTTTACTACAATCTATCCTGATTTTTACAAGGATTTCTGCTGCAAGGCTGATAAATGTCAGCATACCTGCTGTGCAGGCTGGGAGATTGATATCGATGCGTCAACGGCAGATAAATATCAGCAGCTTACAGGGCAATTAGGCGATACCATCCGTCAAAATATTGTGGAGGTGGATGGTGTCTGGCAGTTCCGCCTGCGTGAGGATGACCGTTGCCCATTCTTGCGTGAGGATGGCCTCTGTGAACTTATTCGCAGAGCTGACGAGTCCATACTTTGCGATATTTGCAGCAATCATCCGCGGTTTTTCGTGACAGTAGGCGATTATGAGCTGGCCGGTGTGGGGCTTAGCTGCGAAAAAAGCTGTGAGTTGCTGTTGGCGGTTACAGAACCGCTATGTTTTCAGACAGAAAGCGGCGATAACCTGTCACTGAAGGAACTGTTGCAGAGTCTATCGCTGCCGGTCAGTGACGAAGATTTATGCTACCAGACAGGTATTACAGCTGACGATGCAGAATTTATACTGGAGTGCATGGAAAAGACGGAACCCATTGATGCGGCGTGGACGGCACAGTTATTGCAGCTGCGTTCGGAACCATTTGCGGCTGATGCCGAGGTACCATGTGTTTTTGACCGTATCTATCAATATATCCTCTATCGTGCCCTGGAACATGTGCCGGCATATGGTTTGGGAACGGTGCTTTCCTATGTACAGTTGAATACGGATTTTATCTATTTGACCTATCGTTTGACTGGTCAGCTTGACGAGTCAATCCGCCGCTGGTCCGAACAGATTGAGTACAGCACGGAAAATGTCAAACTACTGCTGGAATTATTGGTTTGAAGGGGGATGTTGAGCTATGAAATTAGCAATTTTAGGTACTGGCATGATTGTGAAGGACGGAGCACTTCCTGCCCTTAAAGAGGCACCGGAGGTTAAAGCAGAGGCTATTTATGCCCGCCCTTCCAGCAGGGAAAAAGCGGAGGAATTGAGTGCAGCCTATGCCATTCCTAAGGTTTATACGGACTATGATGAACTGCTGGCTGACCCCGAAATCGATTTTGTCTATGTGGGGCTTATCAACAGCGTTCATTATGAATATACGAAAAAGGCATTGCTGGCGGGCAAGAACGTTATCGTGGAAAAGCCCTTTGCCTCAGCAGCCAGGGAAGTGCGGGAGCTTAGACAGCTGGCTCTGGACAAGGGATTGTATGTCTTTGAAGCGGTAACGATTCATTACCTGCCCAATTTTGCCGCCATCAAGGAGGCTTTGCCGAAACTGGGCAAAATCAAGACTGTGGCAGCCAATTACTCTCAGTATTCCAGCCGCTATGACAAATATCTTAAAGGCGAGGTGCTGCCGGCTTTTGACCCGCAGCGTAGCGGTGGTGCTTTGTATGATATCAACATCTACAATCTGAATTTCATCATTGGCCTGTTTGGGGCACCGGAGTCCATTGCCTATACGGCCAATATTGGTTTTAACGGCATTGATACCAGCGGCATGGTCAAAATGCAGTATCCTGATTTCTTCGCTCTGGCCATTGGAGCCAAGGATTCGGAAAGTCCGGGTTATGTTACCATTCAGGGAGAAAAGGGGTATATCAAGGTGACGGATACGCCCAATGAACTTCGTTCCTTTGAAATGAAGCTTCGTGGCAGCGGTGTTACCACCCATTACGAGCTCAATAAATACAGCCATCGTATGGTGCATGAGTTCCAGGAGTTTGCCAGGATTTTTGCGGCCAAGGATTATGACCGGATGAAGCAGGGGCTGGACGTGTCCGTGGCGGTGCTGGAAACCGCTGAGGAAGCCCGCAAGCAGGTGGGCGTTGTGTTCCCCTGTGATGAAGAAAAGGTCTAAACAGAAAAACTGGTGCTGCCGGGACAGATTTTCTAGGCGAATGGTTTAACTTTATAATCTGCGTCACATAAACAGCCTCTATTGAGTTGGTTTTGTCGCTCAATGGAGGCCGTTTGTTGTGGCGTTGAATTGTCTATTTAGATGTGTTTTTTAGGAGGATTTATGATGGAAACGAGCAAACGTGCGGAAGCAGGCGTAGAATTCAAGCGTAAGAACAACTGTGCGCAGGCGGTACTGCTGGCCTTCCAGCCGGAAACAGGCATGGATGAGGAGGTCCTCAAGGCCATGGGCTCCGGTTTTGGCTCCGGCATGGGGGGCATGGAGGCTACCTGCGGGGCCCTGTGCGGTGCAGCCATGGCGGCAGGCCTCATCAACAAGAGCAATACGCCCACCAAGATGCTCTGCAAGGAGATGTTGCAGGATTTCAAGGCTGCAGCTGGTGCCACCATCTGTGGCGATTTGAAGGGCATAAAGACTGGGAAAATGCTCTTTAGCTGTGATGACTGTGTGCGGCAGGCCGTGCTTGTTTTGGAAAAACGTCTGGAGAAATTAGCTGAAAACTAAATGCACCGATTTCTTATAAGCCACGAGGTTCACTCACGAATCTGATCTGGATATATGGAACCCAAATGGTAACGCACCAAAAAGCGGCCGCATGAGCAGTACGGCCGCTTTTTGGCTGTGTATTATATTTTAGGAGAGCTTTAACGAAAGCCTGGATATAATATAGCACTATTGAGAATGAAAATCAATAGATAGTTGAAAATTATTTTTACTAACGAAAAGAGCCCTCAGGTAATACACAAAACCCTGAGGACCTCATCACGTATTTAATGCTCTCCAACCTATATTCTATCATGTTGAGCGGACATTGTCCAAATATTGTGCAGTAGATATGCGTAAAAGACGGAAAACCTGTTCGGCTGTGTCGGTCAGATTCTGTCGGACATTGTCTGGTTCCATGGCCTCCGGCAGCGTAGTGATTTGCCGCAGGATGGGGAAGTAGGCATCTATGCCGTGTTCATTGCAGCGTCTTGCATCCGGTGCTGCGCAGCCAGAGAAGGCTATGACTGGTTTGGCGTGACGTTTGGCAATCTGGGCTACGCCGATGGGCGCTTTGCCCATGACCATATGTTGCAGCCATCGATCTACTATGGGAATCATGTTTACAATGTTCAAACACAACGCTTCCTTTCCCGTGATTTTTTAGGCAAGATTTTCCCCGGCCTTTTCCAGAATCCGCATCTGTTCCAGGGTTTGTTCTTTGGTTACGAGCGGTGGTGCTCCGTTGATGATGGTCTCATACAGGGCATCGTAATAGCGTGCATAGTCCCCTGTAACGGTGGGAACTTTTTCTTCATGATAAAGGCCTGCTTCATCGTAGTAAATCAGCGTGCCGTAATGCTCTGGCAGGTCCTGGCCGAAATCGTCATGCCCCGCGGGCAGGTAAAACTTCTTCAAATCCGCTTCCTGACGGTCTTCGGTTTCCTTGATAAATACGCCCTTGGTGCCATATACGGCGAAGCTGGGCCGGGACTTAACGCGGAAATAGCTGGATTTTACCGAAACTTTCAGTCCATCATACAAAAAGTCCAGGTCAAAGTAATCATTCATGCGGCCCGGCCCCAGAAGCTGTCGCACATCGCTATGAATTTCTTGCGGCTTGCCAAAATAAGACAGAACCTGGTCTACCGTATGGCAGGCATGGGTGTATAAAAAGGCATGGTCACGCTGATAGGAGGTTTCGCCTTCCGGCACATGGGGCCGGTAGTAGTCATAGTTCATATTGACTTCAAAGAGCTGGCCCAGTTTGCCGGATTCGATAACCTGCTGGGTGGTGAGGAAATCGCTGTCAAAGCGTCGATTCTGATAACATTCCAACGTCAGTCCCTTTTCCTCAGCCAAGCGGAACATTTCTTCAGCATCCGCAAGGTTCAGAGCAAAGGGCTTTTCCACTACGCAGTGTTTTCCTGCTTCCAGGACCTGTTTAACCAGAGCCTTATGACTATCCACCGGCGTACAGATAACGACGGCCTGTATTTCTGCATCGGCAAGCATTTCCTGCAGCTGGTCTGTATATATAATGCCGTCAAAAGGCGTCCAGCCGCCTTTACCAAGGGTTCGCTGGTAAACTGTCTTGACCTTGATTTTTTCCGGCCTGTTCAGGGCAAAGGGCAGATGATAGCGGTTGGTGCTCTTGCCATTGCCGATATAGCCGATTACGAGTTGCTGTGTGTTGTTCATAGGATCCTCCTAAAAAAGTGTTATCTCCATAATAATACTATTCTCTGCGTTTGGGAATAATCCTATTATAAGGCTTTGTATAATTACCTGTCTAATGGTGCTTATGGCAGGAACTGACCAATTTGTGTTGGTTTTCGCTATGGATATGGTATAAATGTTTGGCAATAGCAAAAACGTGGTCACAATCGTGTGGTGTGTGGCCGCGTTTTTTCGTGCATTTAAGCTGCATGACGCAGGATTGGCTGCAGATTTTTCCAAAGCTCCAAGTCACTGGCGGAGTCATCCTCGTCATAGAGCTGCACCAGCATGGGAAGGCTGACACCCGTGTAGACCGTGGCACGGTTCCGGATGCCCAATCGTTCCAACAGAAGGACTGTCTCGTTATAGGCGGTGGAGCCAAAGGCATCTGCTAGGATGAGATAATATTCCTGGGGATTTTGTTCTTCACAGGCCAGGAAGTATTCAGCTAGTTTGCTGCTTGTGGCCAGATGCTGGGGGTGCTGGAAGCAAAAGGCTTCACAGGTGGGGTTCAAGGTGTAATCTGCCAGTGATTCCTTCAGGACAGTGGCGAGAGAATTGTTGGAAACAAGAATGGTCTTCATGGAAATATCCCCCTTTGGATAAGCGAATCGTGTTATCAGATTTATGCATCCGGATGTGTTCGTTTCTTTGTCTGTATTGTAGCAAGGGAAAAGTGTCAGGACAAGGAGAAAATAACAAATTTTGTTGTTTTTGCCGATAAAATAAGCAAAAATGTTATTTTATATCCTGTATTTATGTTAAAATAACAATATAATGTAACAAAGCCGCAGCGGAAAGGAGCATTTCATGAAGGCTTCTGCAAGAAGAGAAGAGATTCTTAAATATCTGGAGGCAAATCACACGGGGTATACAGCAGAGCTGTGCCGGAAGCTTGATGTTTCGGCTATGACCATCCGCCGCGATTTGGAGGTTATGGCAGGACAGGGACTGGTTACCCTTATTCGTGGGGGAGCTGCTTTGAATCATGGCACGGCTGTTATCTACAGCCTGAAATTCCGACAGACGCAGCTGCCGCTGGAAAAACAACGTATCGCAGAGCGTTGTGCGGCTATGGTCAGTGAGGGCAGTGCGGTTTTTATCGACTGTGGTTCGACTGCTGAGCGTATCGCAGAGGCTCTGCGTGGCAAGAAAAATATCACCGTGCTGACGAATTCGCTGGATACGGCCCAGGTTCTGAGCACGGCCAAGGGCATCAAGCTCATTATGGTGCCTGGGGAGTTCAACGAAGATATTCGGGGTTTTAACGGCCTTTTGACCACGGATTTTATCCAGCGGTTCCGCATCGATTATCTATTTTTGGGAGCCAATGGCATCAATGCTCAGCATGGACTGACGGTGCCGGACTATGCTGATGCGGAAACCAAGCGCGTGCTCATCCGTCAGTCCCGTCATGTGATTGTGGCTGCTGACCATGCCAAACTGGGCGGGGCATTTTTCGAAATTGTGGCCAAGCTGTCCGAGATTGAAGCTGTGGTTATGGATAGCGGAGCTGAGCCTCGGCTGGTACAGGAAATAAAAGATGGGGGAACGGAGGTCATTCTGGTTTAAATTTTCAGATTGTCTTTGGTGGCAAAAAAATGATATTATGAGTTTGTGGAAAACTATGCCCATCCAATTATCGAGTGTGGGTAACAGTTATAGTGACGTAAGGCAAATCCAGAAAGGATTGTAAATTTATGAATCAAGATGAGGTTACACGCCTGCAAAATATCGTCAAAAAGCTTCAGGCTGAGGATGGATGCCCCTGGGATAGAGTACAGACCCACGAGAGCATAAAAGCAGGTTGTATAGAAGAAGCATGTGAGGTACTGGCAGGCATCAATATCCTGACGGAAACCGGCAAAGCGGATAACCTAAAGGAAGAACTGGGGGATTTGCTCCTGCAGGTTATCTTTCATGCCAATCTGGCAGAAAAAGAGGGGCTGTTCAATCTGCAGGATGTGGCCCAGGCTGCTGCAGATAAGATGGTAAGACGGCACCCCCATGTATTTCATGATCCTATGCGGGGGAAAGATGGACAACCGGTTACAGACTGGGGAGAAATCAAGAAGCTGGAGAAAGAGGGGCGTGAGTGGGAAGAAGATTATCTGCCTGGTGCCCTGGTTGAAGGCCGGGAGCTCATCAACAAGGCTGCAAAACGCAAGGGTCTGTCCATGACGCCTGAAGGAGTATAATTTATGGTCAGAATCAAGGATGTAGCCAGAGAGGCAGGAGTAGCTGCCAGCACGGTATCTCTGGTAATGAATAAAAAGGGCTATGTATCGGAAGCCACCCGTGCCAAGGTAGAGGCTGCCATGAAAAAGCTCAATTATGTCCCCAGCGAGGTGGCCAGAAATCTTTCGCTGAATCGTACCAATACCATCGGTGTTATCCTGCCCTCCATATCCCATCCGTTCTTTGGCGAAGTGGTGGAAGCTTTGGAGGCAGCTCTTTATGAGCAGAATTACAAGATGATGCTTTGCTGTACCCAGCACAAGGAAAACGCAGAGCGTACCTTTGTGGAAATGCTGAAACGGCGGACCATGGATGGCATTATCATGGGAGCCCATTCTTTGGATGTTTCCCTCTATGATAACATCAAGCAGCCCATTGTGGCCTTTGACCGCTTTTTGAATGAGGATATTCCCATCGTCCATTGCGACCACCAGCAGGGAGGAAGGATGGCAGCGGAGGCCCTTTTGAACCAAGGGTGCAGGCATGTGGTGGAGATTGTGGGCTATCAGGGGGTGAGCACTCCTGCCAATGAATACCACTTTATGGCGGCGGATATTCTCCAGACCCATGGAGCTACGGTTCATATGCTGGAAATGCCTTGGAATGCCTTTACCTACAGCGATTTCATGGACGCCGCCCGGGAACTTTTTCAGAAATATCCTGAGGCGGATGGGATTTGGGGTGCGGACCTGGCCATTTCGGCCTGTCTGAATGTAGCCGTCTCTGTGGGCAGGAAAGTGCCGGAAGACCTGAAGCTCGTTGCTTATGATGGCACGGCTGTTACCCGGATGGGGCCCCAGCCCATTACGGCAGTACGCCAGCCCATCGAGGGCCTTTGCCGTCTGGCCGTACAGAAAATCATTCACATGGTTAATGAAGAGCAGGATGACAGTCCCTGGGTACTGCCGCCTGCCATGTTGAAAGGTGAAACCTGTTGATTCGGTTTCCTCTTGTTTTGTGATTTTTTTTTCGGAAGAGCACTGATAAATTCTCATTGTTCCACTATTATAAATATATCGAACCGATTTGATATTGGCTCGATTTTCTAAAAGCCTTATGTCGAACCGATTCGATAGAGATGGGGGATTGAAAATGCAAGAAGTAATGAAGGTAACGGACCAGCGTTACCGCCTGGGTTATCACTTGATGACCAAAGGGGGATGGATGAATGACTCCAATGGTTTTCCCTGGTTCAAAGGGTATTATCACATGTTTTACCAATATTATCCCTATGCTGCCGAATGGGGTCCTATGCACTGGGGACATGCCCGCAGCAAGGATTTGGTACATTGGGAAACACTGCCGGTGGCTCTGGCCCCGGATGAGCATGAGGATGGCTGCTTCTCCGGCAGTGCTGTGGTTTATGATGACAAGCTCTGGCTGATTTATACGGGACACCATCTCACCAATCCCGAGGACAGCGAGGAATTCTATCAGGACCAGAATATTGCCTGGTCCGAAGACGGAATCCACTTTACCAAGTATGAAGGCAATCCGGTACTGCGGGCTCCGGCGGACAACACCAAACATTTCCGGAACCCAAAAGTCTGGCAGGAAGGTGATATCTTTTATATGGTGCTGGGCAGTCAGGGCAGCGATGAGCTGGGACGTGCTCTTCTCTACGAATCGAATGACTTAAAAAAATGGCAGCTTGTTTCCGTGCTGGACAAGGCAATGAATCTGAAGGATGAAGGTTACATGTGGGAATGTCCGGATTTCTTCCATTTGGACGGTCAGGATGTGCTGCTCATGTCGCCCCGGGGGCTGGAACCGCAGGGAGACTGCTTTCATAATCTCAACCAGACCTGCTACCTGCTGGGGCAGCAGGATGAAGAGAATTATCTGGTTCGTCAGGAATTTACGGAAATCGACCGGGGGCATGATTTTTACGCCACCCAGACCATGCTCGCTCCGGATGGCCGGAGAATCATGACTGCCTGGATGAATGCCTGGGACTCGCCCATGTATGAAAAAGAGGACGGCTGGGCAGGAGCTCTTACAATTCCCAGAGAATTGCGGATTGAAAAGGGACGTCTCTATCAGAAGCCTGTGTCGGAACTATCCTCCATGCGTTTGCATCGCGTGCTGGACGGGGGGCTGGTTCCGGAAAGTAGCATTTCACTTCCTGCTGCCTCCGAGATAAAGCTGTTATTCAAAGATTGTGGTGATTTCAGCGGCAGATTGCTGAAGATTGGCGACGGCGGGCAGGAGCTGTCCATATCCTTGGATGCGGAAGGCAGCCGCATCCTGGTAGAGCGTACCACCAAAGATGGTTTGCGGGCAGCGAAAATCATGCCCTACAAGGATTTGGACCTGCATATCTTCGTGGACAGAAGCTCTGCGGAAATCTTTGTAAACCGAGGGGAAATAACCTTTACCGAGCGTATGTACTGGCAGGGGAAATTGGAACTTTCCCTGGGAGAAAAGGCCGTCAGGGAGGCTTGTATTTACGCTTTGGAAAAGGAAACCAATCAATACTGACAGACGAAAGGTCATGAATTAGGGGGATTATATCATGAAATTTCTGCAAGACTTTAGCAATCCGTTTTATCGGATGGGTTCCTTGCAAATTATGCTGTTCTTTGGGGGCTGGGGCATCTGGTGGTCCTTCTTCCAGATTTGGCTGACCACCAAGCAGGGATTTTCCGGGACCCAGGTGGGCACCATCTTTTCCTTTGGCTCTGCGGCGGCTCTTCTGCTGATGTTTGTCTATGGTTCCATTCAGGATAAGCTAGGCATGAAGAAACACCTTCTCATTGCCCTGATTGCCTGTCAGGTTTTCCTGGCTCCTTTCTTCACCTGGGTATATGTGCCCATGTTGGAAGCAAACTTTTATCTGGGGGCTGTAGTGGGAGCTGTATATCTGGCTGTTTCGTATCTGGCTGCCTGCCCGGTTTTTGAGGCAGTCACTGAGCGTATGAGCCGCCGCTTTCACTTTGAATACGGTCAGGCAAGAGCCTGGGGTTCCTTTGGCTATGCTATCTCTGCCCTGGCTGCCGGTTTTCTTTTCACGGTAAACCCCTATCTGGTCTTTTGGACCGGTTCTGCTGTTTCTACGGTGCTGCTTCTTACCCTGCTTTTTATGAAGCCGGAAAAGAAAGAGGAAAACCTGGCCCGCTTCGAGGATAAGAGCGAAAGCCAGAAGGACAGCAAGACGCCTACCATGAAGGATATTCTGGGTGTTTTCAAGATTGCAGACCTTTGGAAAATCATTGGCTTTGTCATGATGAGCTGGACTTTTTACACGGTCTTTGACCAGCAAATGTTCCCGGAATTCTTCACCCGCTTCTTTGATACCCCGGAGCAGGGCCAGCAGGCCTATGGGGTGCTGAATTCCATTGAAGTCTTCCTGGAATTTCTCATGATGGGGTTGGTGCCTGTCTTCATGAAGAGAATCGGTGTGCGGAAAGCCATTCTGCTGAGTTGCTGCATCATGATTCTTCGTATTGGCGGCTGCGGGCTGGCCAGCAGCCCCCTGGGTGTGGGCATTATCAAATTGCTGCATGCTCCGGAAACGGCGCTGTTCATCCTGGCTATTTTCCGCTATTTCACCCTGCATTTTGACACCCGCATTTCTGCCACCCTCTACATGGTGGGCTTCCAGATTGCAGCCCAGATTGGTCAGATTATCTTCTCTGCTCCCCTGGGGGCTCTTCATGACCAGATTGGCTATCAGCAGACCTTCCTGGTGATTTCCGGCATCGTCTGCGTGGCCAGCCTCTATGCCTTCGTCGTTCTCCGCAAGGATGACCAATGCGTGGAAGGACAGCCGCTGGAGTTGGAAGCAGTAGCTGAATAAGCAAAACTGAAGAAATGTCAATAACGGCAACGCCGCCTGTTCAAAAGAGGACAGGCGGCGTTGCCGTTATCATTTTAGGGTTAGCTATTCCTGAAAATTTTCTCTCAGCAGAGAAATTTCCTGGGCATAGCCGGGAAGTTCATTGGGTGTCTCCAGGATAAAGGGGAGATTTCTCAGCTTTGGATGGTTGATGACCCTTGTCAGTGCGTCAAGGCCAATGCAGCCTTTACCAATGCAGGCATGGCGGTCTTTGTGAGAGCCGCAGGGATTCAGGCTGTCGTTGAGGTGGATGGCTTTTAGCCGTTCAAGGCCGATAATGCGGTCAAACTCTTCCAGTACGCCCTCCAGGTCATTGACGATATCATAACCGCCATCCCAGATATGGCATGTGTCCAGGCAGATACCGAGCTTGTCCTGCAGTTCCACCTGGTCCATGATTTCCCGCAGTTCATCGAAGGTCCGTCCAATTTCGGTGCCTTTTCCTGCCATGGTTTCCAGAAGTACCGTAGTGGATTGGGAAGGGGTGAGGACACGGTTAAGCTCTGCGGCAATCAAGTCAATACCGGCTTTGCTTCCCTGTCCCACATGGCTGCCGGGGTGGAAATTGTAGTAGTTCCCCGGTGTGGCTTCCATACGCTGCAGGTCATCAACCAGCATCTCATGAGCAAAGGTGCGTATATTGTCTTTGGCGGCACATAAGTTCATGGTGTAGGGAGCATGGGCCACCAGTTTGGTAAAATGATGCTCCTCCGCAAAATCTGTAAAGGTTTGCACGTCAGCAGGGTCAATATTCTTGGCTTTGCCGCCACGAGGATTGCGGGTAAAGAAGGCAAAGGTGTCGGCCTTGATGCTGACCGCATCCTTTCCCATGGCAAGATAGCCCTTGGCAGACGATAGATGGCATCCGATGTGAAGCATAATAATTCCCCTTTCAGATTTGTGAAACTACAAAAAATTATACACGGAATGGGGGACAAATAAAAGAACGCATGCGATGATTGCTGAAAAAAACAGGCTGATGTTGGTCAGCCTGTCAGGGAAAAATATATTTGGTTAACGGGGGCGTAATTGTCCGCCACCGGGCAGTTTGATGCTTTGCCCATTCAAGTGGGGATTGGCGGACTTATCATAGTAGATATTGTGCTTATTGCTCTGGATATTGTGAAAATCCTGCTGTTCATCGGTAATGGTCGTTACATAGGCATCCGCTGTAAGGTTCCAGTTGGCCCCGTTTTTCAGGGAGACATTGGCAGCTTCAGCCTGATAATCCTTGTTGATGGTGCCGGTAAAGGTACTGCCGCTTCCCAGTTCGAGCGTGACCTTGCTGATGTTGTTGGCCAGAATCTGACCGGTCAACAGCTGGTTTTTTGCCTTCAGGGTAAAGTCGCCGCCATTTTTTCCCTCGCTGCCCCAACGGTCACTGGTAACCTTTACGAGGATGTCGCCGGACTGGTTAAGCGTCGTGTTTTCCAAGGTGGCGGTGGCTGTGGTGTTGGTAATATAGAACACGGGGCCGTCGGACTGGTTGTTCAGCGTGGAATTGACGGCCGTAAACTGAGCGGTGCCCACATTGGCATCCTCGGAGAAGCTCTGGTAGAGCATAACCCCGTGCTTTACATGTCCAGTCAATGTGGAATCTTTGAGGGTAATGGAGTTTTTGCCTTCAACAACGGCGATTTCGCTGCCGGTGGCTTCACCATTGCCGTTGGTCAGTTGGATGTTGCCTGTGGAGTAGATGCAGGGACTGCCCTCGCCGGAGGTCTGGATTTTGGCATCCTTTACGATGATATTGCCTTCGCCCCGGTCTGTGGCCAATGCCCCGCAATGAGCCCCTTCCGTAATGATGTCCACATCTTCGGCGTTGATTGTGCCGCCGTAGGTGGCATCAAGACCACGGGAAGAGTTGTTTTTGGTGTGAATTTTGATGTGCCGGGCTTGAATCTGAGCTTTTTCTCCGGTGGCAAAAATGCCATTGGCACCGTCGCCATTGGAAGAGAGGTTCAGGTTTTCCAAGTCAGCAGTGCTGTTGTTGACCAGGATAATGGCATTCTGGCCGGTGAAATTGCTGGCATCGGCACTGGAACTATCCCCATTTTTGGTAAGGGTATCATCCTTGGCGGTCAGACTGCCATTGTTGCGTACCAACAGGACGTTTTCGTCGGTGTTATCGTTGGCAAGAGTGTTATTGCTTACATCGCTGGTCACGCCGTCCACAATCTGTGTGGCTTTCAGGTTGCTGGCGTCATTTTGTTTTTCCTGCATACCGCCAAACTTACCATCTGGAGGTGGGGCGGGAGGCCGCTTTCCATCAGGGGGAGCCGGTGGCTGCCCCATGCCGTTCAAGGCAGGCGGTTGTGGCGTGTCAGCGGCCATGACAGTGCCCATAGCTCCCAGGCAGGCCAGAGACAAGCTGGCAGCAATAAGACGTTGCTTTTGCTTTGATGATAAAAAGGACATATTGTATCGCTCCTCTGAGAAAAAAGACAGGAGCCGAAGCTCCTGCCGGGTAAAACTCTTAGCGTTCTTTGGGCAACGGCTGCTTGTCATTTGGCTGTTGCTGCTTTTCATTGAACTTTTGAGCAGGCTGCTGTCTTTCCTGCTCGCCATGCTGTTTTTTTACGTCTTTTTTCTGATCTTCAGCCTTGGGAGCCTTTACATCATTTCTAACCTGCTGCTGTTGAACGATGGGGGCTTGGGGGGCTGGCGACGGATTGGCACTGGCCACATTGCCGATAAGACCGGCAGAAAAAGTTGCTGCCACCAAAGCAGCTGCTACCATAAATTTCTTGTTCATATTTCTTCTCCTCATCTATCGTCATCCATGTGTTTTTTTCCATGAGGATTATTATAAATATGGTATATTGGACTGAGATTAAAAAGACATTATATTTTCATTAAAGATGTCGGGGGGATGAAGCAATGAATGTAGAACAGGTCTATTTACAATTGGTTGCAGCTATGGATGATGTGGCAGACAAACTGACGAAACGGGGAAACAACATCTTTGATGAAAAGAATGTCAACCTTTTCGCTGACGGACGTGTATATCGTTTTGGCATGAAATATACGTTTTAACGGATAAACAAGAGCGCTTTTTCTTGCATAGCAGGATGGGATCTGGTATGGAAAATACCCAAAAGAGGCCGTATGAGCAGTACGGCCCCTTTTGGGGTGTGTATTATATTTTAGGAGAGCTTTAACGAAAGCCTATAGATAATATAAGGGATGCGCCATTTATTTATGCCGATAGGAATGTTCTGGCTCTTCTGGCAGGCCTTTGCAGAGCAGTACCGGGCAGGTGGCATATTGGGAAACAAAATGGGATACGCTGCCCATGAGCAGGCTGCGGAAGGTACCGAAACCATGGGTTCCCATGACAATCATATCGCTTTCTTCTTCTTCAGCCACCTGTAATATCATATCACCGGGGTCGCCTGTCTCTACGCGGGTATGAGCTTTTACATTCTGGGGGACTATATGCATGAGCTCTGCCAGTAATTGGTAGGCGGCGATTTTCAGCTCTGCCGGCACATAACCGCTGAGGCTGACCTGTTCAAAGGCAGCTACGTTTTTATTGTAGTCTACCACCATAAGCAGCGTGATTTCTGCATCCGTTGCCTTGGCCAGACTAATGGCCTCGCCCAAGGCCTTGAAGGCCTGTCCTGAGCCGTCAGTGGGCAGGAGGATGCGGTTGCATTGAATCTTCTGCCTGGGCCTTGACTGGATGGCGGCGATGAGTTTCTCGGTATTCATTTCTTTGTCCATAATGTCACCCCTGTTCTGTTAATTCCCGGGTCAGTTTCTGCAGTTCCTGCTGTTTGTGCTGGTCAGCTGCTTGCTGGGCCAGAAGTTCCTTTTTGGCGGAGTAGAAGCGCAGGCAGAAGATTATGCCTACAATGCCCATGTAGACCATGAAGGCACCGAAGGTCTGACTGATATCGGCAAGGCCGGCTCCCCGGGAGATGATGTCCCGCTGGAAGTGGAATTCCCAGGTCAGGGGGAAGATATGGCTGAATTTCACTACCCAGTCAGCAAAGAAAGTGGTCGGGCCGGTCATGCCGCCCAGGATAAAGCCACCGGGGATAAAGAGAATCATGCGGCTGGAAGCAATGCCGGGATTGGCGGCAGTCCAGCCAAAGAACAGGGAGAGGGCTCCCACGGTGGGGATGAAGAAAAGCTGCACGAAGAGGAAGGTCAGCAGACTGCCGGAAAAGGTCAGGTCTCCCCAGACCCGCAGGATGGCGAGGCCCACCACCCAGGATACCAGGAGGCAGAAACCGTAAGGCAGCAGGCGGATGAGCAAATCCCAGGGCGTGCCATGCAACAGGACTTCATCCAGCTGATGGCTGAGCCGCAGCCGGGGAATCATGCCGATGGTGGCAAACGTGAAGAACATGGAACCGAAGAACAGGAGAAAGCCCAGGGTTTCCCCGTTGTCCTTGGAATCCTGAGGATTGAAGAGATTGCGGACGGCCAGGCTCACAGAACCTTGGAGATTGTCGTTGCTGCTGCCGACATCGCCACTGGCCGCCGCATTGTCAAGGCCGATGATTTCATTCAGCGCTTCCTTGATATTGCTGGTATTGGCGGTGTTGGTGTTGTCGTAAAAGACGCCAATATTGGTAGCTGTGCCTGTGTAGCGGTCCTTTTCCAGCCCCTGGGGGAAGTAGACCACGGTAACGGCCCTGTCCTGATAAAACAGTTCCTTGGGGTCCTGTGGGGTATTCAATACCGCCGTTACCTTCATGAATTCCGAAGCCTCGATGCGGTTGATCAGGGAACGGGTATAGGCGGAATTGTCCAGGTCGATAATGGCCACCTTGGCATCTTTGGCAATATTGCCAGAGAGGATTACCGACATAAAGATGGTGATGACCATGGCCACCATCAGGCAGACTTTTTCATAGGGCATACCCTGTCCGGAAAACAGGAATTTAAGCTCATCTCTTAGTGAATTCATCGGCGTTCACTCCAATCGTCATGCCCGGGATAATGCCATCCTGGCGGTCGATGTAAATGCGTACCTGGAATGCAGACAGGTCAGACTGACCTTTTTCCCGGGAATTCTTGAGGTCGGCAAAGCCCGGGGCCTGGGTGAGCAGGCGGACGGTGCCGGTGACTTCTTTGTCTCCGGCCACGGTAACGCCTTTGATCGTCATGCCTTCGCTGAGTCCGGCAGCCTGTTTTTCACTGATATAGATGTCATAATAACTGCGATTGCTTTCCAGCAGCACTACCGGAGTAGAGGGGCTGATCATTTCACCTTCCTTGGCCAGGACCTTCAGAATCTTGCCGTCTTCCGGAGCCCGCAGGGTCAGACGTTCCTTGGCGGTTTCCAGTTCCTTGAGCTGCACTTCCAAAGCGGCTTTCTGCTGACGCAGGGCTTCCACATCGTTGGCCATATTAGCGGCGGCCTGCCGTTCCTGGGCGATGGTGTCCGTGCCGCTGCCATTGGTGGCGGCGGTCAGCTTGCTTAAAAGCTGCTTTTGCTGTTCCACATTGGCCCGGGCCACATTAAGATTCATTTCAGCATCATCCAGCTGGGACTGAGCAATGGCTCCGGCTTGTACCAGGGAAGCCTTACGGTTGTAGTCCAGCTGGGCATTTTTCAGGGTAACGCTGGCCGACTGCACGGCGGCTTGTTGCTGGTCAATGCCGCGGTAGCCCTGGCTTTCGTCCGTGTTGGCCTTCATAAAGTTGATGCTCTGCGTGCCACTGGTGGAGGCAATATTGGCATCCATCTGGGCAATCTGTGTCTTGAGTTTTTCGATGGCCAGATCCGTGTCTGTGGAGTCAAGTTCCATAATCACATCGCCCTTTTTGACGAAATCCCCTTCTTTTACCGCTTCTTTAATCAGGCGGCCGCTGACGGAATCAAAGGACATCTTTACCTGTTCGGCGGTAAGGATGCCTTCTTTTTTCTCGGTGGCCAGCACCAGGGCATCATTGCCTTTATACATAAGGATCAGCCCGCCGATAATCAGCAGGGCAAGGAAGATAATGCCAGTTTTTTTGGCCTTGTTCATGGTGTTCATTGTATTGCTCCTTTTTTAATTAGCTTGCTAACTATATAGTTAAAAGAAAAGTACCTAAGCTTTAGGCACTTAACTTTTCCAACAGGGAGATCAACTGCTTTTGTTCAGCGGTGGTTAATTTTTCCATTAACTTGCTGACACGCAGGTAGTGGGGAGGCAGGATTTCCTCCATGAGCCTGGTACCTTCATCTGTCAGACAGACTACCTTGGACCGGCCATCGGACTGGGCTTTCCGTATAGTGACCAGATTGTCCCGTTCCATGCGTTGCAGCATATTGCTGATGGTGGCCCGGGTAACGCCGACTTTTTCTGCCAGCATCGAAGGGGCTATGCCATGCGTTCCTTGCTGATGCAGGACGATCAGGGTGCAGAATTTTCCCTCGGATAAATGGTACGTCTGTTGTATCACGTCCAAAATGGTTTGCTGAATTTCTTCACTGACTGTCTTGATGTTCAGCATGGCCATGACCGCCGCTGGATTTATCTCAGGAATCAGACGTTTGTGCTGTTCCAGCTCCGCAAAGCTGGGTATCATTTCCCTCTTCATCAACGTTACCTTTCGTCAAAACTAATTAGATTGCTAACTATTTACATTATAAGGATTTTCTAAGAAATGTCAACGAAAAAATGACCATAAGGCCATGTTTTACCAGTTCTCCCAGTCTTGTGTTCAGGCCGATGGCCGTCATGGCCATGACAATGGCGAATTTGCCGCAGGTGCCCAAGGTTTGCGAGAGAGCTTCCGGCAGAATGCCAGTGGTGTTGACGATGGAAGCCACCACAAACCAAAGGATAAACCAGGGGAAGATTTTCCGGAAGTTAAATCCAGCACCAGTGTTGGCTTTTTCTCGTGCCATCAGCAGGGCAAAAATCAGGCAGACAGGTACAATCATCAGAGCCCGGGTAAGCTTTACGATGGTGGCCAGCCCGCCAGCTTCTTCGCTATAGGAATATCCGGCTGCCACAACGGAAGATGTATCGTTTACCGCCGTACCGGCCCACATGCCAAAGCCCAGGTCAGACATATTCATCAGATGCCCTAGGAAGGGGAAGATGAATACAGCCAGCACATTGAAGAGATTCATTTCAAAGCCCAGCAGGATAATGGCATACTGGAGTATCTTCTTGCCTGTAAAGGCGATGCCGGGCTCCAGTGTTGATGGGCGATTGATTCCCGCCAGCAGCATGCCCAGCAGGATGCCGAATACCGGCCCGCCGATAATGGGGAACTGCTTGCCCAAAAGCCAGGCAGGTATGGCAATGACCAAAGCCAGCAAAATACCTCGGATATGTTCTTTCTTCATTTGTTAGGATGCCTCCTCGAATATCATTACGGAAACATCCTAGCACTTGCTGGGTGAATTGTAAAATACTATGATTTGATGATTATCATAGGCTATAACCTATGAATCTGTATCTCATTCGCCGCAAAGGTCAATGAAGTTCTCCATGGCCGGTGTCAGATATTTATTGACATGGCAGACAATCCGAAAGGTCCGTGTAAAGGAAATGCCGGGAATGGTAAACTGGATAAGGCTGATGGCAAGAGCTGCTGAGCGGACTGTGATGCCCTGCTTTGCAGCGGCTAGAAAGGGGGACGCCGCTCTGTACTCTGTCATAAGGCAGTCATACAGAATCTTGGTTGGCAGCCTCAGATGAATCTGGCCGAGGGGATAGCCCGAACCATTGCTTATTTTCAGAATTTGAAAAATGTAACTGACTTAGGGAGTAAAATCTTTTCTTTACTGGACGCTGACAGCAATAAAAGGTAAAATAGACGTATTGATTATAGGGAGGCGTGGCAATATGGCTAAGATACGGGATGTGGCGAAGGAGGCCGGGGTGTCTGTAGGAACAGTTTCCATGGTGCTCAATCATGCAGATTATGGTTCACCGCAGATTCGGAAAAAGGTGGAAGATGCGGTGGAGAAACTGCAGTATGTGCCCAGCGAGATGGCTCGCAATCTATCGCTCAAGCGTACCATGACGGTGGGGGTTATCGTACCCACCGTAGCCCATCCCTTTTTTGCCGAACTAGTGGAGGCGCTAGAGGAAGCCTTGTTCCATTTGGGCTATAAGACCATGCTCTGCTGTACCCGGCAAAAGGAGAATGCGGAGCAAGCCTTTATTGAAATGTTGAAGCGTCAGACTATGGATGGCATCATTATGGGGGCACATTCCCTGGATACTTCGCTTTATCAGAATCTGAAGCAGCCAATTATTGCCTTTGACCGTTATTTAAGTCCCGAGATTCCCATCGTACATGCTGACCATAGGTTGGGGGGCAGGCTGGCAGCGGAGGCCTTTTTGCAGCATGACTGCCATCATATCGTGGAAATCGCCGGCTCTCAGATGGTTAAAACCCCGGCGGGGGAATACCATCAGGTATTCAATGAAGTCATGGAAGCTTATGGTGTGCGTACGGATACCGTCTCTCTGCCTTGGAACAGTTTCGGAGGCTTGGATTCCCTGCAATTGGCGGAAAAGATTTTTGCGGATTACAGGGATGTGGACGGTATCCTGGGATCGGATTTGTCGGTGCTCAGCTGCCTGCAGGTGGCTGTGCAGCGGGGAATCAGGGTGCCGGAGCAGCTGAAGATCGTGGCCTATGATGGTACCTTGATTACGCAAAACGGCGCTTGCAGGTTGACAGCCGTACGTCAGCCCATTGCCGAGCTGGCTGAACTGGCGGCTAGAAAGATCGTCGGTCTTATAAGTGGCAAGCCGGACAATTCGCCCTGGGTGCTGCCGCCAACCTTACTGGCAGGAGAAACTTGTTGAAAGACAGGTTTTTCCTGTTTTTTTACAAATAGGAATTTCAATAATCAGAATATAACCATAAAAAAATATATTATAAACCCATTGACAATCGAAGAAAATACGTCTAAAATACTTTTTGAACCGGTTCACTGAAACGGTTCAAAAATAATAAATAAGTCAATCAGGATAAAACAAGGGAGAGCATGTTTATGAAAGAACCTATAGCAATCACGAATCAGCGGTATCGTCTGGGGTATCATGTAATGACTCCGGGAGGCTGGATGAATGATCCCAATGGTTTTTCTTTTTTCAAAGGCTGGTATCATATATTTTACCAGTATTATCCTTATGCAGCGGAATGGGGGCCCATGCATTGGGGCCATGCTCGCAGCCGGGATCTGGTGCATTGGGAGACGTTGCCCACAGCTCTGACGCCGGACGAAAACGAGAATGGCTGCTTCTCAGGCAGTGCCGTGGTCTATGATGACAAGCTGTGGCTGATCTACACGGGCCATCATACGCCTAACGCTGTGGATCCGGAAGATTTCTATCAGGATCAGCGGGTGGCTTGGAGTGAGGATGGCATTCATTTCACGAAGTATGGAGCCAATCCGGTGCTGAAGACACCGACAGACAATACGAAGCATTTCCGTGATCCGAAGGTCTGGCAGGAAGGAGATACTTTCTTCATGGTACTGGGCAGTCAGGATTTGGATGGACTGGGCCGGGCACTGATCTATCGTTCTAAGGATCTTTTGCACTGGCAGCCGGAGACGGAACTCAGCAAGTCCGTGGACAGGAAAGTGGAAGGCTATATGTGGGAATGTCCTGATTTCTTCCATCTGGATGGCAAGGATGTCCTGTTGATGTCCCCCCAGGGGCTGGAGGCCGACGGCGACCGCTTCCGCAATCTGAACCAGACGGGCTATCTGCTGGGGAATATAGAGGATAAGAAACTCAAGCATCAGGGCTTTGTGGAAATCGACCATGGTCATGATTTCTATGCCGCTCAGACCATGCTGACGCCGGATGGCCGGCGGGTGATGATTGCCTGGATGAACGCCTGGGATTCCCCCATGCCGGAGATTGAAGACGGCTGGGCCGGGGCGCTGACAGTGCCAAGAGAACTTTCCGTCAAGGACGGCCTGATCATGCAAAAGCCGATCAATGAACTCAAGGGCTTGCGGCAGGAGGTTTTGCTGGCAGGCGGGCTGGAAACGGAGCGGGATTATCATCTGGGCCGTTTGGCAGAACTGGAATTGACCTTTACGGATAAGCCGGAAGGGCGGCTTCTGTTGCTGACGGACGGGATCAGGAGTCTGCAGCTGAGCCTGGAACCTGGCGGACGCTTTATCGTAAGCCGCAATACTGAAGATGGGGAACGGGCTGCGGTACTGCGAAACTTTGAGCAGCTGAAGCTGCAGATCTTTATCGACAGGAGCTCAGCAGAGGTGTTCGTCAATGACGGCGAACTGACCTTTACAGAGCGCATCTACTGGCAGAGTGATGTGACCTGCCGCCTGCTGGCTGAGGCTGGCAATCAGGCTCAGGTATGGCGGCTGGAGAGTGAAAGCAATCAGTATTGATTGATAAAAATGAAGGGGAGCGACAATCATGCAAAATATCTTGATGAAGGCTTTACGCAATCCGTTTTATCGGGCAGGCTCGCTGGAAATTCTTTTGTTCTTTGCGGGCTGGGGGATCTGGTGGTCCTTTTTCCAAATCTGGCTGACCACGAAGCAGGGCTTTACAGGAGCTCAGGTGGGCACCATCTATACCTTCGGTTCGGCGGTGGCTCTGGTGCTGATGTTTGTCTATGGTTCATTGCAGGATAAGTTGGGTCTCAAGAAACATCTGCTTATGTTTATGGTGGGCTGTCAGGTGCTGTTGGCACCGTTCTTCACCTGGGTTTATGTGCCTATGCTGGCCGCGAATTTCTATGTGGGGGCCATGGTGGGGGCTGTGTATCTGTCTGTGGCCTATCTGGCTGCCTGCCCCGTGTTTGAGGCGGTGACGGAACGGCTCAGCCGCCGTTACAGTTTCGAATATGGTCAGGCCCGGGCCTGGGGTTCTCTGGGCTATGCCATGTCGGCACTGGCCGCAGGTTTCCTCTTTACCATCAATCCCTATCTGGTGTTCTGGACCGGTTCTGCCGTATCGGCGGTGCTGCTGGCCATCCTGTTGTTGCTGAAGCCGGAAAATAAAGAAGCCAATGTGCAGGCCTATGAGAACAGCGAGGAGCGGGACAAGGCGGTGAAGTCTCCGTCTCTTAAGGAAATCATCAGCGTCTTCGGCATCTTTGACCTTTGGAAGATCATCATCTTTGTCATCCTTAGCTGGACTTTCTACACCGTTTTTGACCAGCAGATGTTCCCGGAATTCTTTACCCGGTTCTTCCCCACGCCGGAGGAAGGTCAGCAGGCTTATGGTATCCTGAATTCCGTGCAGGTATTTCTGGAGTTCCTGATGATGGGGCTGGTGCCAATCTTGATGCGAAAGATTGGCGTGCGCCATGCTTTGCTGTTAGGCTGTGTTATCATGGTCTGCCGTATTGGTGGTTGCGGCCTGGCCTCCACGCCGCTGGGCATTGGCCTGATCAAACTCCTGCATGCCCCGGAAACGGCCCTCTTTGTTCTGGCCATCTTCCGTTATTTCACCTTGCATTTCGATACCCGCGTATCGGCTACCCTCTATATGGTCGGCTTCCAGATTGCAGCTTCTGTCGGCGGTATTATCTTCTCTGTGCCGCTGGGCAGCCTGCGTGACAACATTGGTTATCAGAGCACTTTCCTGATCATTGCAGGCATTGTCCTGTGTGCCACGTTTTATGCGTTCTTTATGCTGAAAAAGGACGATAAGGATGTGGCTGGTCAGCCGCTGGAAGCTTGAAAAGAGAATTGATAGGGAGGAAAATGTTATGAAGAAGAATTTACTGGCCTGCGGCCTGGTGCCGGCGCTGGCCTGGGGAACCTGCGGCACGGCAGGAGCGCAGCCGATTGCTGTGGATACACCGGCGGTGCTGGAACAGGAAGCAGGTTCGGCAAATGGCTCAGCTGCGCCGGTAACCCAGGAGTCCCTGCAGGAAATGCGCAGTCAGTTGCAAGCGCAGCTGCAGCAGGCCAAGGAACTGCAGGACAGGCTCAATGCCCAGCTGGGCAGCCTGGAAAAGCGCATGAAGAAGGTGGAGAAAAAGACCAATGAGCCTAAAGTGGATATCCACGGTTATGGCCGCCTTAGATGGGACAAACAGCATTTTGAGGATTTCAAGGGCACGGATATGAAATCGGTATGGCTCAATCTCTTTGTCAATCATCGCATCAATGACCGGTGGTCGTTCCATAGCGAACATGAATTCGAGAACAATCTCTCGACCAACCATGGCGCCTATGAAGGGGATGGGGGCTATGATGCACCCGGCGGCAAGAAGTATTCCCGGCCGGTCCTGCAGCTCTATGCCGAAGGCCGTGTGGGCGAAGTCAATGTCAAATTGGGCCGCTATTATCTGCAATCCCCCTATAAGTTCACCTTTGACGAAAAGATTGACGGCTGGCAGGCAAGTTACGGCATTCCAACAAAATGGGGACGCAAGGCTAATTTCACCTTGAATTCCGGCAATACCTACAGCAAGACGCTCTATGGTGATACGGAAAACAAGCGGGATGTCTGGGGCGAAGGCGGCAGCACGAATTTCCGGGTACTGTCCCTGATCAGTGAGATCCCTGTAGCCAAGAATACCAATATCACCTCCCATTACGGGCGCATGACCCGCCGGGATGACAACCTGCGGCGGAAGACCTTCTCCCTGGGCTTTGATACAAAGCTGAATCGTGACTTGAAGTTATGGGCAGCTATGGCCAAATCAGATTCAGAAACTCTGAATAAATCACATTTTATCCAATTGCAGTATAAAGAGGCCAAGCCCGATGTTCCCGGCTCCTTTGATATCTATGTCAAGAAGTATCTGCAGCGGGGCCATACGGGTATGACCAACTGGTTCAACGATGATATTATCGACCCCACCAATGGGGATTATAACCGGGAACTCAGCGATAAAAATCCGGGCAAGTCCGTATGGGATCATCGGGCTGGCGAGTTCAATGGTATCCGCATCGGTGTGGACTTTGTCCCAGTACGCAATACCAAGTTATTGGTTAACTACACTTTTGGCAAGCTGGGGCTTTTTGACCCGGGAACGGGCAGGCTTACGGGCAAGCGGGATGATTACAGCTTCTTCCGCACCCAGTGGGAAGTATATTTCTAAGCGGTGAATGATGAAAGGATGACATGAAGGATGAAAAAACAGATTCTGGCAGCCTTGCTGGCCGCTTCCAGCCTTTGCCTGAACAGCTCTCCAGCACTGGCTTATCCATCGATTTTCCCCAATACAGGTTACAGCTGGGTGGGGGATACCATGCCCTTTTACGATGGGCAGCAGTTCCGGATCTTCTATCTGGAGGATCTGCGTGACGGAGATGTGGGATTCCACCCCTGGAGCCTTTTTACCACCAAGGATTTTACGGATTACCATCATGACAGTCTGGTCATTCCCTATGACAATACGAATGAGTTTGCCAAGGATTCGGCGCTGGGCACGGGCTCGGTGGTGCAGGACAAGGATGGGCTTTACCATGCTTTCTACACCGGTTTCAATTGGCGCAGCATGCCCAAGGAGAACATCATGCATGCGGTCAGCCGTGATCTGGTGAGCTGGCAGAAATTGCCCGAGGACAGTTTCCATGGCAGTAAGCCATATATCTACGATGACACCTTCCGGGATCCCAATGTGTTCTACAATGCAGACTATGACGAGTACTGGATGCTTATCACCACCCGCAGCAAAAAGGCTCGGGGCGTGATTGCCCGTTATACATCCAAGGATCTCAAGCATTGGGAAGATAAGGGCATCTTCTTTGAGAACGATATGGGCAGCGATGCCAATATGGAATGCCCAACACTGGTGAAATATGGCGATTACTGGTATCTGACCTTCTCGGATCAGTGGCCGGCCCGGGTGGTGCATTACCGTGTGGCCAAGGATTCCCAGGGGCCCTTCATGAAGCCTGAGCGGGATTATTTTGACGCCAGCGGCTTCTATGCTGGGAAACTGGCTCAGGATAAGGAAAATCTCTATTTGGTGGGCTGGACACCCACCAAGGCCGACCAGCAGGACAAGTGCCCCACGGATTGGGCGGGCAATCTCGTGGCCCATCAGCTCAAGCAGCGGGAAGATGGTACTCTTTATCCGGTACCAGTGGAAAAAGTTACGGAACGATTGCAGCAGGAAGTAGTGCTTACGCCGCTGACAAAGAACGGAGACGTGACTACAGCGGGCCACGATTATCGCTTTGGCGGACAGGGCTTTGCGAATGTGGTGATGCACAAGATGGAAGGCATCCGCAAGATTACAGGGCGCTTTACCCCTGACAGTCAGCAGGGAAAATTCGGCCTGATGTTCAATGTGGGGCCCAATCAGACCGGTTCACTGAATCTGGTATTTGACCAGAAAGCACAACAGGTGGCTTTCTATAATACGGATACCACCAGCATAAATAAGGCCAATCCGGAACTGTCTGTACCGGTCAGCCTGCAGTCAGGCGAAAGCTATGACTTTACCCTGCTCATAGATGGTACGGTGGCCGTACTCTATATCAATGATCAGATGGCCCTGAGCACTCGCATGTATGGTCTGCCGGAGCATCAGTGGGGGATTTTCTCCACGGGCAGTGCAGTCACTTTGACCAATCTGCGCAGCAGTACACTTTAAGAAGATTTTCAGGAAATCGTTGCAGAAAACCTTGACAGAAGCATATTGGCTGATATAATGGAATAAGGTTGAACCGGTTCAATGATCCCCAGAACGGTTCATGAAGGAAACATTTTCAGAGCTGCTGTCTGCCTGATATCGTGGCTTTCCCTGGCCGCGCACTTCCCCAATTGTTCAGATCGGGCAGGATAAAATGTTTCAGGATTCCCCCGGGGTTATAATCCCCATGATAAAAAAGTGAAGGCCGTATGTTCGCAAGAGTATACGGTCTTCATTATTTTTGTAGATATTGATAGGAGTTAGTTATGAATGAGAAGATGCAGACAATCGCCCTGATTGCTCATGACAAGAAGAAAGATGAAATGCTGGATTTTGTTGGTCATCATAAGGATTTGCTCAACAAGTTCCATTTGATTGCCACTAAGACCACAGGAACGCTGGTCAACAAGAACTATCAGCTGAAGGTGGAGACCATGATGTCAGGCCCATTGGGCGGCGACCAGCAGATTGGCGCCCGGGTGGCAACCGAGCAGGTGCATTATGTGATCTTCCTGCGGGATCCCCTGACTTCTCAGCCCCATGAACCGGATATCAATGCATTGCTGAGACTTTGCGATGTACACAACATCCCGTTGGCAACCAATCGGAAAAGCGCCCATATCCTGCTGCAGTATGCAAGCAGGAAGCTGGAAGACAGGGAGAGATATCCTAGCACTCACTAGGCAAATTGTAAAATACTATGATTTGATGATTATCATAGGCTATAACCTATGAATCTGTATCCCATTCGCCGCAAAGGTCAATGAAGTTCTCCATGGCCGGTGTCAGATATTTATTGACATGGCAGGCAATCCGGAAGGTCCATGTAAAGGAAATGCCGGGAATATCAAACTGGATAAGGCTGCCTGTGGCAAGTTCCCGATGGGCAACCCGCTTGCTTGGACAGCACGGCTATACCGAAACCTACCATGACCGCCTGCTTGATGCTTTCAGAATTGTTGTAGGTGCCGATTATCTCAGGTTTCTTACAGGATTTGCGGAAGCTGTCCAGCAAGGGGATAAATACGCTTTCTCCCACCGAGTTTCGTGTTTACTTCAATATGGATGAGCTAATAAAGAAACCGATAAGAGCGGCTCCCAGTCCCAATAAGATATTCGCCCCAATATTGGCAAAGGCAAGGAACAGGCTGCCGCCACGGATGAGGGTTAAGGTTTCCATGCTAAAAGAGGAAAATGTGGTGAACCCGCCTAAAAACCCGACAGTCAGCAAGAGGCGAAGGGATTCGGGCAGCATATTTGTGGATTTTGCCATTGCTTAATTTATCGCCAGCTCTTCCAAATATCCGGCTCATAGCCCAAGGTTGATTCCTTGCCGTTTCTTACCACCGGTGTTTTGATGACCTGCTGGTTCTCCAGGATAGTTTCCAACTTATCGGCCATATAGTTTACCCGGGCCAGGGCGTCCTTGTCCTTGCAATCCGGGTTAATCATGCCATCGATGCCCCCGTGGGCCTTGGCGACGGATTGGAACTCACCTCTGCTCATGCCCTTGTCCAGCATGTCGATAAACTGAAACTTTATTCCGTGTTCTTTGAAAAAACGCTGTGCTTTCTTGGTATCATTGCACTTCCGGGTCCCAAAAATCTGGATGTTCATGTTTAGCTCCTTTCACAGTTGCTTCATAAATCTGCCGCGTTGATTTGGCGTGCAGCAAAGACAAATCTTCTGTTTCCGCCAGTCTGCTGAGCACCGTTTCCACAAAGTCCTGCATATTGGGGCTCATGCCAATACCGGTTGCACGTTTGCGCTGCCACCATTCGTATTCAGCCTGAAAGGTGAACTTATCCCGGCCATAGGCTTTAGCGGCGCCGAGACAATCACAAATCAGCTCTACGGCGTATTTGTATGGCATATCCTGGGGGTAGGCACCATGGTCGAAATTATCCCACCAGGCCTCATAGTGATGCAGATTGCGTCCATGATGATGAATCCAGGCCATGGATAGGCCGTTGTTTTTCTTCTTGCAGATTTTTATGGGCGAAACCTTGCCATTGTAGTATTTCACACTTTCGATAAACTCAGTGGGTGAGAATTTTGACCAGTCATGCATAAATCCCTGCCAGGGAATCCCCGCAATACAGCAAAAGCGGAAAACCCAGTATTTATGACGCAGGATCATCCAGGTATGGCCACAGACACGTTTTACCAGATTCACAAGAAAAGCCTCCAAAATTATTGATAGTTATCATGGAACAAGTATAGTGCGGTTTCCAACTATCGTCAAATATTGCCGGGAGAAAAATCCAACATCGTCATATGCAAAAAAGAGCAGAACATATTATAATGAAAGCAGTTCATTATGATGATAACCGTGGAGGGAGATTATGGAAACGACAACCCTTGTATATTTTTTGACGGCTTCCGTAATGCTGACGCTGGCACCGGGGCCGGACAATATGTATCTGCTGTCCAAGAGTCTGGCCGATGGTGCCCGGTCAGGAGTGGCTTTGAGTGCGGGATTATCCAGCGGCATTGTCTTTCATACCGGGCTGGTGATGCTGGGGATCGCAGCGCTGATCCAAAGCTCGCCGCTGGCCTTTACGATTTTGAAATTTGTGGGGGCAGCCTACCTCCTGTATCTGGCCTGGCAGGCTTTTCATGCCCAAGGGGATTTGCAGCTGGGGGAGGCCGGGGACACGACGCCTTACGGTGCTATCTATCGCCGGGGGGTGCTGATGAATGTGCTGAACCCCAAGGTGCTGCTGTTTTTTCTGGCCTTCCTGCCCCAGTTTATTGACAAGTCAAGTGGTACTGCCAGCTGGCAGATAGCATTGCTAGGAGCTATCTTTGCTCTGCAGGCGTTTGTAATCTTTTCTGTCATTGCCCTTTGCGCCGGGAAGGTACGGGATTTCATCGCCCGGAAGAGAAATCTCAACCATACTTTGGGCATCATCCAAGGTGTGGTGCTGCTGATTATTTCTCTGGCGATTTTAGTGACTCCGGCATAGTACGTATCGTCATATAAATTGCCTCCTTATTCATGCTTCATTTCATCTTCAAATCCAGCAGCACCTTATCTGTTTCCCATGGGGATATGATGGTATAGCTAATGCCAGCTCCGTCAAGAACGGCCTTGATTTCTTCATCCTTGACCTTGGCCCGCTCCAGATTTGTTTCCTTGCGGCCGTCAATGCTGATGAACTCGTCATTACGACGCAGGAGATATTCTACATTATCAAATTTGGCGTGCTCATGCATCACTAGCTGGTCAAAGAGCTCATCCGGCGTGTTGTTATAGATAATATTCAGCGGGAGTGGCGAATCGCAGACTGCATACTCCACGCCATAGCGTTCCAAGGTCTTGAGTCTGTGAACCTGTTCCGCAAACAGATAGAGCTGGTCTTGTACGATATCCGTGGCATTCTGGTACCAAAGCCACTTGGCGTATTCTCCAACCAGCTCTGTTTTATGCCCTTTTCGTTTCAGCTTCGAAAAAATATCTGCGGCGATGGTGCTCTTGCCGATGCCTGCACCGCCATAAAAATTCAGTACTTTCAATGTTACCGTCCTTCTTACATAAAATATAGGCACAAGGCTAAAGCTGATGCCTTGCTATGCTGCTTATACGACAACTACAATAAGTATACCATATTTTGGCAAAGTAATGGATTGTGATGGCATAATGACCAACGGAGCCCGGGACAAAACAGAATTCCGGGAAGGAATACGGGAGCTAAATGATTGGCTTCTGGAAAGAGAACTACAGACAGGTGATGTTTTACGCATCAATTACTGGGAGAAGGTTGCAAAATGACCGGTGTTTGGTGATTTGATGTTAATCATGCGGGACAAGCTTGGAGGTATACCGCTTTGAGAGCCGGTCTGCCACATGGGCGTACCTAGCTGTAACCTTTGGGTCACGGTGACGGAGAATATCCTGCACCAGTCGCAAGTCCTTGGTTTCCTGGTACAGATTGGTACCACAGCTGTGCCGGAACACGTGGCAGGAGTAGCCAGGATGCTTCAGGTCGCATGCCTCCAGAGCCTTGTTCATGATGGACCGAATTCCGTTCCGGGAAATGCGTCCCATAAAGTTCCTATTAGAAGAAGAAAGTATCAACGGCGTGAGAACGCCGTCTTTTTTTATTGCATGGTCGGTGGGAATAGCCTTCAAGTATTCCTTGATAAGCTCGAAGGTCTCCTCGCAAGGATAGATAGGCTCCATTCGGCCCTTGGTGCCCTTGCCCCGCACCATAATGGCATTGGCTTCCCAATTGATGTCTTCCACGCAGGCCCGGTGAACCTCGATGTTTCGCAGTCCCTCAACACCCATCAGATAAAGGATGAGCTTGTTTCGGGTTCTGGTAAAATCATCCGTATCTTCGTCAAAAATATAGATGATTTCATTCATTTGTTGTGGCGTGTAGAAATGCAATAGTGCATTCGTACTGTTGCCAACAGATGGAGCCTCCACATCTGCAGCAGGATTGACCTTTATCAGGTCAATTTTCTTGGCAGCTGTATAAAAAGCACGGACAGCGGCCAGCATAACCTGTATGCTGTCGGGCTTGTACTGTCGGTTCAGCAGGAATTCACGGTACATCATAATTTGGTACTCATTCATGGCTAGTGGATGCCTTTCATGGGCAATGCACCAACGGATGAAGAAATCAATTTGATTGCAGTAATGTCGCATGGTGTCCGAAGATGGATTCCCTTTGGCAATGACACGGGGAATGAACTCAGCATAATGCGTTAAAAAATAGTCTGGAGTAATCTGCTGGACATCCAGTGTCGAGGATAGCTGGTTAGTTATTGTTGTCAAATTTTTATCAGGCATGGCCAGGCCTCCCGCAGTAATTCTTTGTTAATGATTATAGAGCAGTACGAAAAAAAAATTCCACTTATTAACATTTTACTGTGGATAAGCATAATTAGCAACACTAAAATATAACAAATCTCTCTTTTGGTAGCAATTTATAAATCAAGTTCCGATTACCTCGGCCAAAAACAAACATATAGCTTGCTTTTACATTTATTTTGAGGGCAAAATGCAGAACATCCCTTTTAAGCTATCTGGCAGCCATTCTGAGCGATGCTACGTTTCATGCGATAAAATATATGCATCGATCTCTTTTCATGCGTTACAAGCGATCCTGCGAGGTCGTTTTTCTGAAAGGATAAAATTAGTTTTATGCTATACGTAGTTCCTGACTATCTTCGGGTGGAATATGATGAACGCAGTCTGCTGTACACTTGCCGCTATAGCTGCCAAGGGGCCTTTGTTATTATGCGGGCTGACTATGAGCCAGGATAGAATGCCGCTGCCTTAAGAATCACAGCAGCTTCTCAATCTCCCCTGCCATGTTTGCAGGATCAAAAGTGGGTTCGAAGCGGGCTACTACGTTGCCCTCTCTGTCTACCAGGAACTTGGTGAAATTCCATTTGATGTTTTCATACGGAACCTTCCTTTTCCACGGGAATTGGAGGCATTTTCGCCATTTTTCCTCCAGACATCAAACTCTTCCTTCAGGTCCAGCATGCCACGAATCTCGGCATGGCCGTTCTCCAGGTAAAAAAGCCCCATTTCCCAGCCGTTCTTATCGTATAAGTCCATTATCTGAGGCATTATCTCCCGTACCTTAGCCAGCAGAGCATCGTCCTTGACGACCTTGGCCATACCGTCATACCGCATAAACTCACCGCCAGCTACGGCCAAGATCTCTACCTTGGGATTGGCCACTAGCTGCTTGTAGACGTTCTTGAAGATGCCGCAGCCAAAGTATATCTTGCCATCCACCAACATGTGGAACCCAAAGGGACGCCCCTTCGGCTGGTCACCATCCGTGGTCAGGAAATAGAATGTTTTTGCCTTGTCCAGAAACTCATTTACCTTTTCTACATTAGTCATAGTATGATGCCTCCATGGGTCACTTTATTGAACTGCTTTAATTATGCGACTTGAAAAACCACCACACAAGTACGATTTTTTGTGATAGTAGGTATCTTTAATGATACCTGACCAGCTTACTATTTGTCTACAAGCTGTCTTTAGCATTATAATGCCGTTGTTCCAGATTTGTCGGAAAAAAATCGTTCTCTTGGCGTTTCAACGAAGCGGAAGATATATCCTCGTCGCTTGTTATGCGATGAGCCCCCCACCTGCAGAGGTGGGGGACATCGTCTTCCTCGTTATAATAATGCTAAAGTTTTTATAATAAAGATAATTTTTCCTAAAAATATATTTTAATATTTCTTTTCTTACAAAACCTTCTAATGCTTTGCAAGAAGCGTGTAGTTATATATGTATAAATCAAAGTTAATATAAAAATAATAGATATTATAATGTCACCTGTAAATTTATTACTAAAAAAAGCAAATATTAGTATAAAAGGAAAAGGTGGATGATGAGTTATCATTAAATCGAATGAATTTTTACCAGCATTTGAAATAAAAACGCAATTTTTATTTTCGAAAACATAACAAAGACTAATAATAGACACAGACCCCAGTATTCCAGTTGCGATAAAAACTAATATATTTTCAAAAGCAAATGTGTGCATATTAACAACATTATTTGTATATGAGTCTATCCCGGATTTTGTGTAAACCTCCCCAGTGATGTAAAATAGGAGCATCACTTGGGGAGGTTTTATCATGAGCAGAAAAACACGCAGTCCAGAAGAACAGGCTCGCAGAGCAAAGATTCGGGAGTTGTTGCAGGCAAGCAACATTGGCAGTATGGAGGACATCCAAAACTTGTTCAAGGAAACCATTGCCGAGTTTATGGAAAACGGCCTTGAAATCGAGCTGGATGAGTCTCTTGGCTATGGTAAGTATGACTATAAAAACAAAGATACCGACAATAGCCGCAACGGACATAGCAAAAAGAACCTTCGCACCAGCTTTGGCGAGGTTGAAGTCTCTGTTCCCAGAGACCGCAAGGGAGAATTCGACCCACAGCTCATCAAAAAGAATCAGGCCAGCATCAGTCAGGACATAGAAGAGAAGATTTTTTCGATGTATGCCAAAGGCATGACTACCAGTGACATTGAATCACATGTCCGTGACATATATGGCATCGATGTGTCGGACACCACCATCAGCCGCATCACAGACAAAATACTGCCCATTGCCAGAGAGTGGCAGCAGCGTCCACTGGAAAGCCTTTATGCCGTGGTGTTTATGGACGCCATCCATTACCATGTCCGCAGTGAGGGGCAGATCGTCAAGAAAGCCGTATATATCGCCATTGGCATTGACATGGACGGACATAAGGATGTACTGGGGATGTGGGTAGGCGAGAACGAAAGTGCCAAATTCTGGGCCAACATCCTGAACAGTCTCAGAAACCGCGGCGTAGAAGACATCCTCATTGCCTGCACAGATAACCTGACAGGCTTCGCAGCAGCCATTGAGGCGGTTTTCCCTCAGACAGATATACAGAACTGCATTATCCACCAACTGCGTAATTCCAGTAAATTATGTCAGCTACAAAGACCTCAAGGCTCTTATGGCTGATTTGAAGGCGGTTTACGCTGCGGTAGACGAGCCCTCTGCCCTGGCTGCATTGGAGCGATTTTCAGAGCGTTGGGATAAGAAATATCCCAAGATTTCCCAATCCTGGCAGGATAACTGGGCCAATTTGAGCACCTACTTCAAATTCCCTACGGAGCTGAGAAGGTTGATTTACACCACCAATACCATTGAAGGCTTTAACCGCCAATTACGGAAAGTGACAAAAGCCAAGTCCGTATTCCCTACAGATGACAGTCTGCTAAAGATGCTCTATCTGTCCATGATGGATATTACCAGAAAATGGACAGGACGCCGCCAGGACTGGAGCCTTATTCATGCCCAGTTTGCCATTTATTTTGATGGGAGGATTCCGGAATAAAAAATGTCTGCACTGCCAAGAATTTCTTGACGTGCAGACAAAAGGGTTTCTATACTTCGATATAGAAAGAGAAAATATACTATCCCTGTTTTACATTACTACAGGGAGTTTACACAGAATTTGGGACAGCCTCAGAGTAGCGTGTTAAACAAATATCATTTTCTCATGGTTATGATACGAAGGCTCAGGACTAATAAATACAGTCTTAACTCTTATGCGTATCACAGATACATTCTTTTCGAAGTAAGCTTCACCTGGTATCACAATGAAATGCTTATTTGAATAGATTTTGAAATTATTATCTAAGTTATCAGATAATCTTCTTATACTACTAATGCCACGAATTATAGAACTTTCAACATCTTTTAATTTTATTTCGCGGTAAGCCATTCTATTATATGCATGTTTGGTATATTCTATTTTTATATTTACTGGAACTTTTTTATATTCATTATTTCGATAATATGACTTATGACTACTTGATTTAACTATAGCTTTTTCTTTGGCTATTTCTTTTATTTTACTTTTATGAAACATATTTAAATGGTCTAAATTTTGATTAAAAAGATTAATCATTGTTAACCTCGACTTTCTTAATATATCCCAAACATCAATTTTACTTATTTTCGTTTCACTTTATATGCAATTTTCTTATCATCAGCCCAGCGACATATAATTTCGCCAATTGCCGTTGATAAATGTTGATTGCATGGTCCTAGAGCTTGTACCAAGCGGTTTTGTTGAACTTCAAGACAGGCGATGTATTTTTCGTCTTTTATCATAGCTAAAATCAATGTTCTTTTTCCAACTACACTACTACAATAACTGGACACACAGTTATGGAATCGTTTGCCATAATTGCGGATTTCATTGGTATCCTTTGGCAATACTATATGATAGTCATCAATAACATCTTCATAATTTAGTTCGTACTTAGTATAATCGATGACTATATTCTGTAGTGGTTTTGTCGGCAAATTATTAAAATTCCATTCTCGTCTTTGAGGAAGAATACCTGGAAGTTCTTCCATTAAAAAATCATGTACTTCATGAGTAAAACCATCTCGTAGTAATCTACGTTTTGTGTCCCTGTGTAATATGCTGTCATCTTCATTTATATTGGCTTCTATAAACATTCGCAAAATATCTATAGCATCCTGATCCCATTCATCTGACACTGCCAAAGGATGTAGGCAGTTTGCCAAAGCTGTTTCTGGACGATATTGCAGGTACCAATGACAGAATCTTTCCAACCAATAAAGATATGCATCACGGTCATGAATGCTGTTAGCTAGTCTTGAATGCTCTTTCTGATAATCCATGCTCATGAGAGACCAACTAAAGAGCTTGTTTCGATAGAAGAATCGACGTATTACATTGATGTCACAGAAACCTAATTGACGGAGTAGCAAATAGGCCACAATACTTTCCGGAGATTCTCCATACAGTTTTCTTAGGCTCTTAGGAGGATTATCTATCCGAAAGAAACGGCAAAGAACTCGATAGTTATCACTTTGTTCTCTGGGAAACAATTTTTCATAATCTTTTCCTACTAGATGTCGAAATTGACAAATGTTTATGTCCAGCGGCCTCATGCAAAAATCTATCATGTGCCTCATTCCATGGATATTTCCCATATAAGTAGGATTAAACCCGAATTCTTCTTTAGCCATTTCTTGCATATATGAAATAGCTGTCTCTGTGACTGCTGTGGGAATCTCAACATAGGCAGCACCAAGCATATCTGGAAAAACAGTTGATTCTTCACATACATATGCCCCTATCCAGCCTCTATCAGACTTGTTTTTAAGCATCGTCATGGGCCATGCCTGTACCTTGCTATGGAGAAAATCACATTCTGTCAGCCATTCCTTTTCTTGTACAGTTACAACCGTCCCATTAACTATATTTATCATATTCAGTTGCAATGATACGTTTACAATGCCATTTGTTCTGAATTCTACAGTCCATTGACGAGGAATAAATAATCGCTGTTCCTCTTCGTGGACTAGATCTTTTATCTGCTCATCAATGTTCAACTCGAAAACTTTGTCTTCTATCCACTGTCTGGTTAGTATATCATAGCCAAAGATCTTCTTTTTATGAACTGTTACATTAGTACCAGCGCCATAATAGGCGTTCCACAGACTGTCATTGTAATCTATATGAATATTCTCATTTGTTTCATAGGTAGCTATTTTCATAGTTAAGCTCCTTTCTAAGATAATTTTACTAAATCTATTAATTTCTCTGATAATCGATATGCACAGAAAGTACTTTTAACTTCACTTCCAATATTACTTAATCATATAATCAGTAAAAATATTATAGCTTATTAAGCATAATACATTAAATGTTCTATGGTTGTCAATATATTATTTGTTAATTAATTTGTTAATAATATATTGACAGTATTTTATATACATGTTAATATACCATTAAATAGATAAACTGCGATTTTTAAAAAACATATATAAGCTCTGCTGATAAATATAGATTATATATATTTATTTTATAATAAATTAAATTTATAATTAAAATTGGTATCTATAGGAGGGCAATTTATAATGTCTATACAACAAAGTGTAACGGAAGTTAAGGATTTTTTTACAACTAAACAAGCTGCTGAACTATTAGGACTTACAGAATATACTATAAGAAAGAAAATACGCAATAACGAAATAAAAGCCATTCCTGGTTCAAATGTTCGCGAAGGGTACAAAATTGAAAAAGAATCCCTATTAGAATATGCAAAAAAAAATAATGTTTCTCCATTTAAAGAATTATCACCTTTCCAATTAGCATTTGCATTAAATCCAGTGGTTGGTGCAGGTGTTGGTATATATAGTTTGATAAAAAGCATTGGATTCATTGGTAATAGTGATAACAATACTATAAAGGATAAAGAACGCATCTATAAACTAGGGATCCAACGATTAGATAAAGAAATAGAAGGATTAAATCTTCAAATAGAGGCGTTAAATTTGGAAGACAAATCCGTTGAGAATGAAAAGCTAATTCTTGAAAAGAAAATCAAGATAAATGAGCTTGAACAGAAAATAAAAGAAATAGAAATTGAAAGGGCTATGGATTTAACCCCTTAATTATGTTTTGAGGTGTATAACCATGAATAAAAGAGTACATTTTAATTCACAAAAAGATAAATATATCAATAATACAAAAGAATTTTCAGGTACTTATCACGGGGCGATAGAAAGTGGCTCTCACGCAGATAGATTAACGCGCTTTAATTCACGTCAAGGTCAGGGCTATGCAGCTGAACAAGCAAATCATATTAAGGATATAATAAGTGGTCATGACGCGGAGATTTTAGGTGATAACAATAAGAAAAATGGTCCTGATAGAAAAGTAGATGGAGAACTAATTCAAACTAAGTATTGTAAAACAGCAGTTAATACTGTAAATGCAGCATTTAAGAATGGACAATATCGTTACATCGATACAAATGGACAAGCAATGCAGCTTGAAGTCCCCAAGGATCAATATCAAGATGCTATCAAATACATGAAAAAAAGAATACAGCGCGGGCAAATTCCTGGCGTTACTGATCCAGGCGATGCAGTACGATTGATTCGCAAGGGAAACGTTGATTATAAAACTGCATGTCGCATAGCCAAAGCTGGTAATATAGATTCTCTAATTTTTGATGCAGCCCATGGCATTGTCATTGCTACCAGTGCGATGGGAATTTCGGCAATAGTCACTTATGCTCGGGCAATTTGGCAGGGAAAGACTCAGGAACGTGCCATAGATGAAGCCATGCTTTTTGGTTTACAATCTGGAGGAATAGCCTTTGTTGGATCAGTATTAACCTCACAAATTGCACGTACTGAAATGAATAGGTGTTTATTGACACCGTCAATTAAGTTGGTAAAGATGCTTCCCTCGAATATACGTCGTCTTTTGGTCTCATCTCTAAAGCAAGGCGCCCCTATTTTTGGGCAATCTGCAACTAAAGATCTTGCTAAACTCGTACGTAGCAACGCCATCGCCGCAGGCGTTATGGTAATTTGTCTATCGGCAGTAGATATAACAAATTTTTTCCGTGGACGAATATCCGCTACTGAGTTGTTCAAAAAAGTAAGTATTATCACAGCTGGAATAGGCGGAGGATATATTGGTTCAACAGTGGGAACAGCTGTAGCGGGACCCTTTGGTACAGTCGCAGGCGGTATTACAGGAAGTATTGTAGGTGGAAGTAGTGCAGAAAAACTTCTCTCTCATTTTGTTGAGGATGATGCAAAAAAGATGCTTACTATCATAAATGATGAATTAATTCCTTTAGTAGAGGAATACTTTCTTAGCCAAATTGAATTAGAAATTGTACTTGAAGATCTAAAAATCAAACTTGAAAATGATAAATTGCTAGATATGTTTGCCAGTCAAGATCGCCATTCCTTCGCACGCAATATATTGATTGAAGTTATCGAAAATACTGTAAAGTGGCGTACATCTTCCAACAGAATTATTTTGCCATCTAATGAACTTTTCATATTTAGACTTGGACATATACTTGACATGGGGCAACGTGATGGTGAACTAGAAGAATATTTCAGCGATAGCACAGTTGATACGCAAACTTTTGGAAGACAAATTATGCAAAGAGAAGTCTCAAGGGATGTATCAAATAAAGCATGGTATGTAACCAGTCAATTTAATAAAATATCGATGCAAGCCAGTAATGAATTAATAAAAATGTCAAATAATGAAGAGATGTTTAAAAAAATTATCAGCAATCAAGAATTAGAAATTGATGAGTATATAAAGGAAATGAATTTGCTTATGAGGGAGTGACACTATTATGTTTAACGGTAAAGTTATCACTAAAGTAAATACTAATAATATTGTTGATAATGATATATTTGATAATAATATTTTTACAAATGATGAAAAAATAACATTGGATATAAACATTGAGCAACTTATTTCTGAATATAATGATAATAGAAAAGAAATCAATCGCTTAGTATTTGAATGTGTTACTGAGATGACGGAAGGTGATAAAGCAGAATTAAATCTTTCTAAAAGGAATTTTTTTCATCGTATAATAGGTGAAATAACAGGAAGTAATCAGAATTTACAAAATAAGATTAATAGTAATCACACAGCTGCACAATATGCAGCATTAGAAATATTACAAAAACTCGAAAGAAAAAACCTAATAAATTTCACACTTATTACTGCTGTCAATAATAAACTTAATGCTTCAATAATATCTAAAAATAAAGAATCCAAAAGAATATATTCTTTTTTAAAAGATTTTATAAAAAAAAATAGAAATAGATTTTATCATTATGAAACTCGTCTGGATATAGCAGAACAAAAAATCAATTTATTGGAATGGTGTAATTCCATAAAATATCAAGAATTCAATGGTGAAGAATACATAAATATGGATAATACCAAGAAAATTGTTTGCCTTGTTAGAGATTTTTATGAACTAACAAATGGAAATTGGTCTTTTCCAGATTTACTATTATTGAAAACTGCAATGTCAGATATAAAAATATCCCCAAACTCTTACGTAAACTACTATACTGTGTTAAAAGAGATTCATGATAAACCTTTGCTCAAAAAAAATTATTCAAGAATGCAATTATCAATCCAACAGATGAATTCTCACATATTATCCCATTGGGAGTTTTTAATAAATTAGAACTATTAGATACTACTGAATCTTATATTATTGATTCTGCATTGGGCTGTATAGATGTAAAGGAAAATGAAATAACACGAAATGATTTACGAGATAATCTCACTAAAAAATATATTTCCCAATCGGCATTAGTCAATATTAATACCAAAATTAGTATTTATAATTTTATAGTAGAACTTCTGTATACTCTACAGCAGGCTGAAGCAGAAAAAATTCTATTTCTCGAACAAGAAACAACACTACATGAAGCAATAGATTTATATATTCATTGCCACATGAATGAAGCTGCAGATAAATTTCTTCCATTAGCAGAATCAGGAAATACAAAAGCTATGTATCTTCTTGGAGATATTTATCGAAACTATTCTTCTGTTGAATTCCATTCAATAGGAGAATCCTGGCAAAAGAAGGGGGCATATTTACAAGATCCTCTTTGTATGATTAGTACAATTCCTAATGAAGATGATGTATTAATTATGGAAGATATTATTGAGAAATTAAAAGATTTGTCTTACCAAAATGATATGTTTGCTCAATATGAACTTGGATATTGTTATGAATATGGTAGATGCGTAGAAAAAGATGCTGAATTAGCAAAAAAATGGTATCTTACCGCAGCAAAATTAGGTCATTTTAAAAGTATGAACAAACTAGGCTTGCTTTATGCTGCTGATAGAGACTACATCGAAGCTAACAAATGGTACAAGCTTGCTGGAGAAAATGGCTATAACGAGGGTTGGTACAATCTTGGAAAAAGTTATCATTATGGAATTGGAGTAGAAATAGATTCAGATATAGCAATATACTATTATCAAAAATCTTTTAATTTACATGGTAATTGCTCTGGAGAAATCGCTAACCAAATTGGCCTTGTATATCATGAAATAAAAAAGGAAAATGAACCAGCTAATCATTGGTTTAAAAGAGCAGGTGAATTAGGATATTCTTATGGATGGAGTAATTTAGCTTCTAGCTATGAAAATGGCCGTGGCGTAAGTATAGATATAGAAAAGGCTAAAGAATATTATATAAAAGCATATGATATAGGAGATAATTCGGCTGGCAAATTTGCCAATTCTATAGGGGTTATATTCGCTAATGAAAAAAATTATACTTCTGCTTATAAATGGTTTCATTTAGCAGCAAAGGATGGCTTTGGTTGGGGATTTTATAATCTTGGTTGTTTATTTTATCACGGTTTAGGTGTAGAAAAAAATAATGATATAGCAATATATTATTATGAAAAAACTTCTTATATAGACTCCTTAAAAATGCTTGGTAAAATTTATTATGAAAAAATCTCTGTAAATTAACTTTCCCTCGAAATCAAAAGGTCTTCTATGATAAACTATAATCAAATCATAGGAGGCCTTTTGTTATGGCAAGAAAGAAAAAAGAGATTCACAAGGTAGAAATGACCGATGGCAAGCGTGCCATCATCCAGCAGCTGTTCCAAGAGTACAACATCGAGAGCGCCACAGATATCCAAGATGCCCTGAAAGATTTGCTCGGCAGCACCATCAAAGAAATGATGGAAACGGAAATGGATGAGCATCTGGGCTATAGCAAGTCTGAGCGTTCCGACAGTGAGAATGCCCGCAACGGGTATAAACCCAAGAGCCTCAATAGCAGCTATGGCAGCTTTCAGATTGATGTCCCGCAGGATCGTCAGTCCTCCTTCCAGCCCCAGGTTGTCAAGAAGCGGCAGAAGGATATTTCCGCCATTGACGAGAAAATTATCTCTATGTATGCCAAAGGCATGACCACCAGACAGATCTCTGAAACTTTGGAAGACATTTACGGCTTCGAGGCTTCAGAAGGGTTCATATCCGATGTTACCGATAAAATTCTGCCTCAGATTGAGGAATGGCAGAGCAGACCGCTTTCCAGTATCTACCCCATAATTTTCATTGATGCCATCCATTTTTCTGTAAGACATGACAATATGATTACCAAATTGGCTGCCTATGTCGTGATGGGAATAAATGAAGATGGCCGCAAGGAAGTCCTTACGATTGAAGTGGGCGAAAATGAGAGCAGCAAATACTGGCTGGATGTTCTGAACAGTCTCAAGAACCGTGGCGTAAGGGATATCCTTATTCTTTGCTCTGATGGGCTTACCGGCCTGAAAGAGGCCATTTCTGCAGCATTTCCGAAAACAGAGCACCAGCGCTGCATTGTCCACATGGTGCGCAATACGCTGAAATACGTCGCCAACAAAGACATGAAAAATTTTGCCAAAGATCTCCGCACCATCTATACCGCCCCTGATGAGAAGGCCGCCGTTAAGCGATTGGAGGAAGTGGACAAAAAATGGACGCCCCATTATCCAGCGGCACTGAAGCGTTGGTTTGACAATTGGGATGTAATAACGCCAATATTCAAGTTCTCAACAGACGTCCGTACCGCGTTTTACACGACCAATGCCATTGAGAGCCTAAATTCCTCGTACCGCCGTCTGAACAGCCAGAGAAGTGTTTTCCCCGGCCAACAGGCCCTGCTAAAGGCGTTGTATTTGGCAACGTTTGAAGCTACCAAGAAATGGTCCATGCCCATCCGAAACTGGGGCAAAGTAAGGGGCGAACTGACCATTATGTACCCTGATAGATTACAACCGTAAAATACATCCATGCTGAAATCATAGAAGACCTTTTACAGACTTTTATTCACACCCTCTCAGTTGAACTAATTTTTTTATACAACAGCATTCCTGAAATCATAAAAAAAGAGGCATGTGAAACGAATAGATAATATGATTAAAGTATTTTGCATCATTTGAACAATCAGTATAACATATCACGTGACCTAATATTACTAAAAATATACCTATCCCTTTTGCATAATCTAAACTTATATCTCTTGTCTGTCTGTTGGCGACAATTGCCATACTCATTATTTTTTCATCCCTCTTTATGAATATCTCTATGCAAGTATAAGTGAAATTCCATACCATTTTTCGATTCAGGAAACGCCAGCCATTACCTTCCACAATTATTTCTGTTTAATTTTCTTGATGGCCTCTTAGCAACCAAGCAAAAGCTCTGGCCATCCTGAGTTCTGGCTCCTTGAAGTGACCGCCTTTATTCCACTCCAAAATACAGCTGATTCCCCGTTCATTTAGCCATCCATACGCATCACGAATGCAATCCCCCACCTTGCCCATGACTGGATTCCTGGCTTTCTCCTGACACAGATTCAATATCCCCGCCAGTGTTTTCTTGGCACCATCACCGAAATCATCATTCCCAAAAACTGCCGGATCCTGCCAAGGGGACAAGTTACGATTCCAATCTTCCACTTTGACAGCCAAAAGGCGAAAACCTTTGTTGGTCAGCCTTTGAATTTCAGCCACTTCTGCCTCAATCCCTGCTAAATCATGGTCGCCAACTGGCTGGACCAGAACGATATCCGCCTGGATATTGCCATACTCATATGTACGCATTATGGGTCTCCCTAGAATTTCGTGGCGAAAACACCAAATAACGGTGTTTCTCCATACAGCAGCCGTTCCTTTTCGTCCCAAAGTCTTTCCGTCAGGTCAAATTCTGCGTGTACTTCGCCAAAGCCCATGCTGCGAAGCAGTTCCACATCCCAATAGGGACGCTTCGTGCCACTCAGAGGCAACTGCAAGGGATCGAGAGGTTCCGTAACCTCATCAGCGACTTCCAGAGCATCATCATACTGCCGCAAACATTCTTGCCGCCTGTCTTCTGCCCGCCTGGCCATATCCTCATCATACAGGGGCATATTCCAATTGGCGTCAAACAGCAATAAGCGTCCCCCTGGCCGCAGCAATCGTTGGCATTCTGCATAAACCTGCCAGGGATTGGACAGCGTCCAGGTAACATTGCGGCTCACGATAACATCAAAGGAGCCTGTGGCAAAATCCAGCTGGTTGATATCCATTTGCTGCAGGTCTACACTTACCCCGGTCATTTCAATCAACTGCCGTGCTTGGGCCAGCATTCCCTCGGCACAATCCACGGCCGTCACCTCCAGCCCCATCTTGGCCAGGATGATAGAAAAAAAGGCTGGGCCACAGCCCAAATCCAGCACCCTATGTGTATCAGCGGGCATCTTTTCCCGCAAAAGCTTCTGCCATGCCTCCACACGAAAACTGGCCAGTTCATCCTGTATGATATTGCCATAATTCTCCGCGTCCTGAGACCAATAACGGGCCATACTTTCTATGTCCATTTTCGCCACCCCTTTCTTTAAAAATCTGCACTTATCCGCGACTTATCAATAGTTAAACAATCCATTCCGACAGTGCAGCCAAGGAAAATGATTTTGACACCTGCCGCCTTTGCTTCTTCCAATGCTTCACCAAAGGCTGAATGTGTTTCGATATTCGCCTGCACTTCCTTTACCTTGGGCATCTGGATGACAAAAGCCAGGCCACAACAAAAGCCTTCCTGCCGTGCTTTGATTAACTCGTGAATATGCTTGACACCCCGCTCGGTGGGCGCATCGGGGAAATAGCCCACGCCGTTGAGTTCCAAGGTACAGCCCTTGACCTCCAGCAGGTATTTCTGCCCCTGCCGCTCCATATAGAAATCTATACGGGATTCCCCGTACTTATACTCCGGCTTGACGAAGTCAAAATCTTGCCCTGCCAGCCATTCCTGCACGATTTTATTGGGGGCCTGACTGTCGATATTTACAAGGCCCAGCCCTGCCTTTTCCACGGCAATCAAATCATAGCGTGTTTTGCGGTTGGGATTGTCGGCCTCGGACAAGATTACCTTAACCCCGGGCAGAAGCAATTCCCGGCAGCGGCCCGTGTTCTTCACATGAACCGTTTCCTCTCTGCCATCCACCTGAACCTTAGCCACGAAACGATTTGGCCGGGCCAAAAATTTCGCCTGTTTAATATTATGATATTTCATATTTTCGAATCCAATCGTCCAAATACTTCATCTGTTCTTCCGTATGGAACCAGTGCTCGCCATTTTCCATAACAGTCAGCCCTGCATGATGCTTTTCAGCAAAATCCTGCAGCTTTGCCAGTGATGTCAGCTGGTCCTTTTCGCCGTACAGAATCTGCGTCGGCACATTCCATTTATTCCCTGCCATCAGGTTGCCTCTTCATCCATGGTTTCCAAAAGAAAACTGACCGGGCGAAAGCCATCATTGCAGGATATCATTGCTGACCGTGGGTTCTTCATCCAGCCTTCGTAAAAATTCTCTGCCCCATGGGCCAGTCCCATGACAAAGGCGGACATGGACTCCCAGGCACTTTCACACATTCCCTCCGGCCGCTGCCAGCCATTGGCAATAAAAACTGTCCCTTCTTCCATATCACAGGCATGCTCCAGGGGATTTTCGTATTTTTCCATTAAATCAGGATAGCAGGCCTTACGCATGACGGTTATCCTTACTTTTTTCATGCCAGTTCCCCCCAATTTCTGCTTCAGATAAGCTTCCCTTCCAAATGGTCCAGCTCATGCTGTACGATTTCTGCCTCGAAGCCTGTAAACTTCCGCTTTTCCTTGTGCCAGTCCATATCGCGGTATTTGACCTCAATCCAGTCATGACGCTCAACTTCACGTTCCCCGGGAATGGAAAGACAGCCCTCCACAGCCTTATACGTCCTTGGCGATTTCTTTACCACCTCAGGGTTCAGCATAGCCGTGAGCCTGTTTCCTTCTGCTATGGCAATAATGGCCTTTCTCTCCCCAATCATGTTAGCTGCCATGCCCACACAGTGGTCCCTGTGAGCCCGAAGGGTGTCCAGCAAGTCCTCTGCGATAGCTATATCCTCTTTGGTCGCCGCCTCAGCCTTCCGGCCCAGGAACAGCAAATCCTTCATTATGTCTTTTACCATTTTTCTTCCTGCCTTTCAGCCCCCAGACCGGTTCTTCGGCTGGGGCAATTCAAAACGCTCCAGTTTATCTGCCATCAGCTTCGGCAGTTCTCCAGATGCCAGCTCATGCCATTCTTCTGTCCGCTTCATTGACTTTTCACCCTCACAAAGCGAGGCCCTTCCTCGCCAATGACGCCATTGGGGACAAAACCGCATTTTGCCAATACCCGCTGTGAAGCTGTATTATCCGGCTCTGCTTCAGCCTCTACACGCAATACACCAACCTGCTTCAAAGCCCAATCAACAGCAGACATGACCGCTTCCGTGGCATAGCCCTGCCCTTGGAATTCATCTTTTATCCCATACCCGATTTCCGCCGAGCCATCATCATTGAGCCCCTTGAAGGACAAATCCCCGACCTGCACTCCATCATGGCGCGTCACCATCCAGATTGCGTACCACTCTCCCTGCTCAGGATGGGCCAGATAGCCATCCAGCATTTCCTGATAGGCCTTTTGAAGATCCCCGTCGGTCTGTCTTTCAATAATCTGCTCCATTTCTGCCTTTGATGCTACATATAGTCTTAACCGTTCTGTTTTTAGTACTATACGATTCATGTATTCACCTGCTCCAACAATTTTATCAGCAATCTCTCCAGCTTATTCTTGAATTGCAGATTATCCTCCTCCGAGCGTTTTCGCGGCCCCTTCAAGTGATGCTTGCCCGAGGCCCGACGGGCCTTCTTGGCGAGGTGACGTTCCATCAGCAGCCGCTCTATGTTTTCATTGGTATATTGCCAGCCATTCTGATGCATGGCGTAAGCCCGCTTCCCCAGGGCCATGGCCGGCACGCTGTATTCCTTCGCCACTTCTTCCGTCTGCCGCACCACCGGGCAGGCATCCGCATCAACAAAAATTCTCATATCGACCTCATTTCCAACTCTACTAACTCATCCCTGCTACTCGAACACAAATTATTGACATTGCCAACCCTATAATGATAGAATACCACTAATCGAATAAATAAACACTACCTTCGTCACCGGATGAAGGAAAAAAGTGTCCAAGTACTGACGCAGGTTCAGCTCTTCTGCTGAAAGTCAGTGCTTGGACATTTTATTTTATCAAAGCCCTAAATTTTTCAAAAAGGAATCGATGAGCATGCGTGAACTGAGCTGCAATTATTGACATATGTCTAAAACAGCCTATAATAGGAACTATAAAACAGATTTATATTTTAGGAGGCTGTAACGATGGCAGAAGAATGTAATCACGATTGTAGTTCCTGCGGAACCACCTGCGGTGATGACACCCGCAAACAGGATTTACACGAAAAACCCCATGAACTCAGTAATATCCGCCATGTAGTCGCTGTAGTCAGCGGCAAGGGCGGCGTAGGCAAATCTTTGGTAACGGGGCTAATGTCCGTAGCCATGGCCCGCAAAGGCTGCCATGTGGGCATTATGGATGCCGACATCACCGGCCCATCCATTCCCAAGATGTTTGGGGTAGACGAAGAAATCCGCGGCAATCAGGATGGCGTTTATCCCGTATCCACAGCTGGCGGCATCGATATTGTCAGCATGAATCTGCTGCTGGATAACAATACCGACCCGGTTGTTTGGCGTGGTCCCATCATCAGCGGCGTGGTCAAGCAGTTCTGGCATGACTTCATCTGGAACGACATTGACTATATGTTCATTGACATGCCGCCGGGAACCGGGGATGTACCTTTGACGGTTATGCAGTCCATCCAACTGGACGGCATTATCATCGTGACCAGCCCCCAGGAGCTGGTTTCCATGATTGTGGAAAAAGCTGTGAAAATGGCCGGCGCCATGAATGTTCCCATCCTTGGTATCGTGGAGAACATGAGTTACTTTGAATGCCCAGACTGCGGCGGCAAGCATGAAATCTTCGGCCATAGCCACCTGGAAGAGATTGCACAGCAGTATGGCCTTGATATCCTCGGCCGCATTCCTATGCAGCCCAAACTGGCCGCCGACTGTGATGCCGGTCAGATTGAAGCCACGGAAAATATCTACTTGCAGGATGCTGCCGAAAAGCTGCTGAAAATCGATAATTAAATTGACATATGTCAAAAACATGGTAAAATATGATTAAGACATATGTCAAAAACGGAGGTTAATGATGAGCAGACCATTGAAAAAACGCCGGGTAAGTGCCCTTCCTCCCTGTACGCATTTTGTGCCCCAGGAAGGAGAGGATACCCCAGCGGTCATTATTTCTTTGGAGGAATATGAGTGCATCCGTTTGCTTGATTACCTGGGTATGACCCAGGAAGAATGTGCCAAGCAGATGGGCGTGGCCCGCACTACAGTGCAGGCCTTGTATCTGGCAGCCCGCAAACGGATGGCCGGGTGTTTAGTAGAAGGCCGTCCTCTGGTCATCAGTGGCGGAAACTTCGAACTCTGCCCCGCTTGTCAGCATAGCCCCCATCCCGTACGATTATCGATGCAGAAAGGAAGTAACAGCCCTATGAAACTTGCAGTTACCTATGACAACGGTCAGATTTTCCAGCATTTCGGCCACACGGAAACCTTCAAGGTTTATACCATTGAAGATAATGCGGTTAAGGAATCCCATATTCTTTCCAGCAACGGTGTTGGTCACGGTGCCCTGGCCACGCTCCTGCAGGAGGAAGACATCAACACCCTGATTTGCGGTGGCATTGGCGGCGGTGCTCAGAATGCTCTGGCTCAGGCAGGTATTACCCTGTACGGCGGCGTTCAGGGTGACGCAGATGCAGCAGTAAATGATTTCCTGGCAGGGAAATTGGCTTACGACCCCGCTGTTCACTGCGACCATCATGGTCACGGCCATGGCGAAGGTCATAGCTGCGGTGGTCACGGTCATGGCTGCGGCGGTCATGGTCACGGTTGCCACTAATTATTTACCATAAAAAATTTAAGGTGCCCGGCGAATTGCCTGGCACCTTTTTCCAGTACAATTTAGGAGGGTTTCATCATGAAAGCTGATTGTGCCAACTGCAGGACTCATGCCTGCTATACCAAGGGAGTAAACTGCACCGGCATCGACCGGGAAACTATTCTGGAATCTTATAATGATGAAGAACGTCAGATTATGAAAGCTGCCGCCTATGTGGAGGGCACCTTTTACAGTAACATCACCCGACTCCAGGAAACAGCCGAATTTGCCAAGGCCATGGGCTACAAAAAGCTGGGCATGGCCTTCTGCATCGGCCTCAATGCCGAAGCCCGCTATATTGCCCGCTACTATGAGCAACAGGGCTTCGAGTTTTACAGTGTCTGCTGCAAGAATTGCAGCTTCAACAAAAAAGAGCTTGACCTGAAACAGGTCAAGCCCGAGCTCACGCACGAGGCCATGTGCAATCCAAAATTCCAGGCCAAGATCCTGGCAGAAAAAGGCACGGAGCTTTTCATCTCCTGCGGCCTCTGCGTGGGACACGATACCATTTTCAACGCCAGCTGCCCCGGCCCCGTCACCACGCTGGTGGTCAAGGACAGACTACTGGCCCATAATCCTCTGGGAGCCATCTATTCCCGTTACTGGAAAAGGAAGCTGGGAATTATGGATAAGGGAGAAGTGTGAAAAACATGACTGGACATCGTTAGGCGGCTTTTCTTATGAGTTTATGGTTAATGCGATCGTAATTATTTTGCGTACTGAAGAACTACTTTGATTATTGCCTCCATCTTCGGATCACCACTAACTTTAGTCATAGGGGCAGTACGACCTGCTCTTTCGTCTTTGTACCACCAGCCACCTTCGCCCTGAGCAAAGAATAATTTTACCTTGCCACATTCGCCGTTCCAGTCAATATCCTTTATCGTAACGTGATAGCCTCTATACTTTTCGTGCCAGATAGTTTCTGACATAACATAAATTGAACCACCATCTTTAAAGCTGTATGCCCAAACATCTTGAGCAGCTGCCGTATTGGTATCAAACATCTGGCTGCTTAATGCCAAAGAAAGGCCTAGCATAAGTGCGGTAAACATTTTCTTGACTTTTAACATGTAAACTCCTCCATATTACATAAAAATATAGAGTGCGAGCCTTAGACTTGCACTCTTTTTCTAATATTATTTTAACATTTGTCTAATAAAAGGTCAAATTGATTGCCTTGCTGCTGGACCGTCTTTTTTATCACTTCACTCTATGTGTAATATTATTTCACTAATAAGGTAACACATGATACAGATCCTGACAAGATTATTATGCAGATTTTAAAATACTAATGTATGTAATCCATGATTTTTACTCCTTCGTAATTGTACCTTATCATTGTTACCATCACCCTGCAGCAAAACTCTCCTGAAGTTCATACTCCAGGAGAGTTGCTGTCTTAATTCAGATACTTTACCGAGTCACTACCATCTCATCATCCCTTGCACTTTGCTGCTGAATTGCAGCTTCAACAGGGGTCATGTCAAAGAACACTTTTTCCTGCAATAATCTGCCCGGTTCTGTCAGCAACATGCTGTCAAAAGTGAACTGTCCATGCGTATTGGTCACCCGCTCGCGCATCATGTCCACTACGCTGAGGTTGTCACCATAGAGCTTGCCGTAATACCTGCCCGCATCGATAAGGATAGCGCTATGTGTCCTGACGCGCCCGTTCGGGTAAAGCTGGAATGCGCGTTCTTTACTGTAAGCCCTGGACAGATTGTTCCAATAGACCAGTTGTTCTCCATCCCTGGTAGGGGTACGTCCATAAACAGCCAAAGTGGTATGCGTGTTCTCCTGATGGATCTTATCCACCGCCAACACATCATCCTGGGAGAGGCTGCCCTCGTCCACATGAATGTATCCACGGTTAGCCCAGAGATTCGTCATATGCGAACCATTCCCAGAGCGGAGGCTTCCCACATAGAAATTACCGCTGATGAGCTTCTGATTGCCAGCGCCCATAGCCGAAATCTCGAAGACAGAAGCCCCTTCCTTGGCCTCAATGGAACCGATCTGAATGAAATTGCCTGTCATGGCAACATCAGGATCTGTCCCGCCACTGGCATTGGCCCGAATCTGGTTGACGCTGGATGCTTCGGTATTGTTTTCCATCTGCAGCCACACCGCTCTGCCTTCTGCCAGATTCAGGAAAAGATCGCCATTGGTAAGGGACACATGGGTGATTTCCCCTGAACGAATATCCCCTGCCAGCAAGTTCCCTGCACCAACATTGATGGTGGTATTAACGCCGGCCTCAATATTCCCCGTAGAAACATCACCTTTTCCGGTATAGATGTCCACGTTTCCATTGGCGAAGATATCCTTCAGTGAAAGCTCGCCACTATCTGTGTTCACCTCGATATCCGTGTTCGAGCGGATGTCACCATTAACGGAAATATCCCCGTTCACAGAGCTCAGAGCAACGAAATTGCCTGTTACATTGCCTGCAATGACAATGGGGCTGGTCTCCGTTTTCACCTTGACACCGCCCTTTACATTCACAGCATTGTCAAAGTACAAGCCGCCATTTCCCAGAACCTCTGCATACAGATCCCGCTGGGCTTTGATTGCATCGGTTACATACAGGTCACCATTACGGGCCGTCAGATATACATCCTGGCCGGAATCTACCAGGCCATTCTGGGCAATGATGATGTTTCTGCTTCCCGAAACGTATTCGTTGCTGGCAGCTTTCAATGCAATATCACCATTTGCAGTAGCGGTCTTGCCCAATACTTCAATACGGCCGGTTCCTGTTGCCAAAGCAGCATTCTTCTTTGCTGTAACTGTTTCTACATCCGGCCCATTGTCGCCAATGTGAATATTGCCATTTTCTATATTTACAGTCAGATTCCCTCCTTTAGACGACAAAAGAGTCGCAATGTCCAAATTGCCTCTATTGATGGCAATGTCTATATCTTGGCCGGCCGTCACGCCGCCATAACCATTGACACCTACCTGTATATTGCCAATGCCCACCAGCATGGACACATTGCCCTGCTGGGAAGTTACATCATGTTCTATGGTGATGCTGCCATTTTCGGTACGCATGGCCAGATTGTTCTTCACAATCAGATTCTCACCCAGAGTGATGTTCCCCTGTCCTTCTGTCTGCGCATAGAACGTGCCGTTGGCCGTTACATCATCCGTCACGACCAAGTCACCATTTTCGGCAATCAGATAAGCATCTTTCCCAGATGCCAATTTCCCTTCTTCTTCAAAGACGATGTTATTGGCTCCAGCCTCAGCATTATACGCTGTCTTTCCTGCTTTGACCATGATATCGCCGTTTTCCGTGAAGGTCTTGCCCTGGATACGGATCTGGCCTTCTTTTGCCTGCAGCTTCACATCTTGTTTTGCGGCGACGGTCTTCACATCCGGCCCATTATTGCCAATCCGGATATTGCCATTCTGGTTGTCAACGGTTACGCTGCCGTTATTGGAGGCCACAGTCTTGACAATCTGGATATCACCATGGCCATCAGTCTGGATTGTAATGTCATCATTGGCTTTCACATTGCCATTGCCGTTATAGCCTACGACTATATTCCCGACACTGGTCTGCAGATTTGCGGCTTTTCCTGCCGTTACATCGCTGCCGACATTTATGCTGCCGCGTGACGTGCTCATGGTCACATTCTCGCCGGCTTTGACATCAGCTTCTACCGTCACATTCCCTTCGCCTGCCTGCATGGCAACATTGCCCTGCAGCGCATTTACAGTCCTGCCTACGGTGATATGACCTTTTTCAGTGCTCATGAACAGATCCTTCTGTACCATCAGGTCCTTGCCAAGGGTGATATTCCCCCGGCCCTGCGTCTGTGCATAGAATGTGCCCTGTGCCGTTACATCGTCCGTCACCAGCAGATCGCCATTTTCGGCAATCAGATAAGCATCTTTCCCGGATTCCAGTTTTCCTTCTTCTGCAAAGACGATGTTATCAGCTTCGCCCACAAGAGCATACACTGCCCTGTCAGCCTTCACCGTGATATCGCCATTTTCGTTGAAGATCATGCCCTGGATACGGATTTTCCCTTCTTTTGCCTGCAGCTTCACATCCTGTTTTGCTGCGACAGTCTTCACATCCGGACCATTGCTGCCAATCTGGATATTGCCATCCTGGCTTTCAATGGCTATGCTGCCATTGTTAGAAGCCACTGTCTTAAGTATCTGGACATCACCACTTTCCGTCTGGATATTGATATTCTGATTGGCTTTCACATTGCCATTGCCATTATAGCCTACTACTATGTTCCCGACACTAATCTGCAGATTTGCGGCTTTCCCTGCCGTTACATCGCTGCCGACATTTATGCTGCCGCGTGATGTGCTCATGGTCACATTCTCGCCGGCTTTGACATCAGCTTCTACTGTCACATGCCCTTCGCCTGCCTGCATGGCAACATTGCCCTGCAGCGCATTTACAGTCCTGCCTACGGTAATATTGCCCTTTTCGGTGCTTATGGACAGATCCTTCTGCACCGTCAGGTCTTTACCAAGAGTGATGTTGCCCTGGCCCTGCGTCTGGGCATAGAACGTGCCGTTGGCCGTTACATCGTCCGTCACCAGCAGATCGCCATTTTCGGCAATCAGATAAGCATCCTTTCCAGATTCCAATTTTCCTTCTTCTTCAAAGACGATGTTATTGGCTTCGCCCTCAGGAGTATACACTACCCTGCCAGACTTGACCATGATATCGCCGGTTTCGGTAAAGGTCTTGCCCTGGATACGGATCTGGCCTTCTTTTGCCTGTAGCTTCACTTCCTGTTTTGCTGCGACGGTCTTCACATCCGGACCGTTATTGCCAATCCGGATATTGCCATTCTGGTTGTCAACGACTACGCTGCCGTTATCGGAGACCACGGTCTTGACAATCTGGATATCACCATGGCCGCCAGTCTGAATCGTAATGTCAGCATTGGCTTTCACATTGCCATTGCCGTTATAGCCTACGACTATGTTCCCCGCACCGGTCAACAGCTCGGCCTTTCCGCCAACGGTCAGATCCTTGCCCACCTGAATGTCACCTTCATGGATCTGGATTGCAATATCACCAGTTGCATCTACATCAGTGCCAAAGGTTATATTGCCCTTGTTGGCAACATCTGCCTGCAGATTGCGTTTGGCTGTCGTATTATCCGTAACTTCGATATCTCCATTGTAGACTGCCAGCGTCAGATCGCGGCCGGAACTCAGCTTGCCGTCCTGCTCGATGACAATGTTCTTATTTTCCTGTTCGTTCCAGGCTTTTACGAAAATATCGCCTGCGGCGGTTTCCGTCTTGCCCTGAACCGTTATCACACCCTCTTGGGCACTGAGCTTAATATCATTCTTTGCGGCGACGGTCTTCACATCCGGCCCGTTGCTGCCAATCCGGATATTGCCATTCTGGTTGTCAACGACTACGCTGCCGTTATCGGAGACCACCGTCTTGACAATCTGGATATCACCGTTGCCGCCAGTCTGGATCGTAATATCATCATTGGCTTTCACATTGCCTGCATCGTTATAGCCTACGACTATATTTCCGGCACTAGTCTGCAGATTTGCGGCTTTTCCTGCCGTTACATCGCTGCCGACATTTATGCTGCCGCGTGATGTGCTCATGGTCACATTCTCGCCGGCTTTGACATCAGCTTCTACTGTCACATGCCCTTCGCCTGCCTGCATGGCAACATTGCCCTGCAGCGCATTTACAGTCCTGCCTACGATAATATTGCCCTTTTCGGTACTTATGGACAGATCCTTCTGCACCGTCAGGTCCTTGCCAAGGGTGATATTCCCCCGGCCTTCCGTCTGGGCATAGAATGTGCCTTTAGCCGTTACATCGTCCGTCACCAGCAGATCGCCATTTTCGGCAATCAGATAAGCATCTTTTCCGGATTCCAGTTTTCCTTCTTCTTCAAAGACAATATTATTGGCTCCGGCCTCAGTGTTATACGCTGCCTTTCCTGCCTTGACCATGATATCGCCATTTTCCGTAAAGGTCTTGCCCTGGATACGGATCTGGCCTTCTTTTGCCTGCAGCTTCACTTCCTGTTTTGCGGCGACGGTCTTCACATCCGGCCCGTTATTGCCAATCTGGATATTGCCATTCTGATTGTCAATATTTACACTGCCGTTATCGGAGACCACCGTCTTGACAATCTGGATATCACCATGGCCGCCAGTCTGAATCGTAATGTCAGCATTGGCTTTCACATTGCCATTGCCGTTATAGCCTACGACTATGTTCCCCGCACCGGTCAACAGCTCGGCCTTTCCGCCAACGGTCAGATCCTTGCCCACCTGAATGTCGCCTTCATGGGTCTGGATTGCAATATCACCAGTTGCATCTACATCAGTGCCAAAGGTTATATTGCCCTTGTTGGCAACATCTGCCTGCAGATTGCGTTTGGCTGTCGTATTATCCGTAACTTCGATATCTCCATTGTAGACTGCCAGCCTCAGGTCGCGGCCGGAACTCAGCTTGCCGTCCTGCTCGATGACAATGTTCCTGTTCTCCTGTTCGTTCTGAGCGCTTACGAAAATATCGCCTGCGGCGGTTTCCGTCTTGCCCTGAACCGTTATCACACCCTCTTGGGCACTGAGCTTAATATCATTCTTTGCGGCGACGGTCTTCACATCCGGCCCGTTGCTGCCAATCCGGATATTGCCATTCTGGTTGTCAACGACTACGCTGCCGTTATCGGAGACCACCGTCTTGACAATCTGGATATCACCGTTGCCGCCAGTCTGAATCGTAATGTCAGCATTGGCTTTTACATTGCCTGCATCGTTATAGCCTACGACTATATTTCCGGCACCGGTCAACAGCTCGGCCTTTCCGCCTGCTGTCAGATCCTTGCCGACCGTAATGTCGCCTTCTTGCGTCTGCATAACGATATCACCAGTTACGTCTACATCAGTGCCAAAGGTTATATTGCCCTTGTTGGCAACATCTGCCTGCAGATTGCGCTTAGCTGTCGTACTATCCGTAACTTCGATATCTCCATTGTAGACTGCCAGCCTCAGGTCGCGGCCGGAACTCAGCTTGCCGTCCTGCTCGATGACAATGTTCCTGTTCTCCTGTTCGTTCCAGGCTTTTACGAAAATATCGCCTGCGGCGGTTTCCGTCTTGCCCTGAACCGTTATCACACCCTCTTGGGCACTGAGCTTAATATCATTCTTTGCGGCGACGGTCTTCACATCCGGCCCGTTGCTGCCAATCCGGATATTGCCATTCTGGTTGTCAACGACTACGCTGCCGTTATCGGAGACCACCGTCTTGACAATCTGGATATTACCATGGCCGCCAGTCTGAATCGTAATGTCAGCATTGGCTTTCACATTGCCATTGCCATTATAGCCTACGATTATATTCCCGGCATCCGTCTGCAGATTTGCGGCTTTTCCTGCCGTTACATCGCCGCCGACATTTATGCTGCCGCTTGCCGTGTTCATGGTCACATTCTCGCCGGCTTTGACATCAGCTTCTACCGTCACATTCCCTTCGCCTGCCTGCATGGCAACATTGCCCTGCAGCGCATTTACAGTCCTGCCTACGGTAATATTGCCCTTTTCGGTGCTTATGGACAGATCCTTCTGCACCGTCAGGTCTTTGCCAAGGGTGATATTCCCCCAGCCTTCCGTCTGTGCATAGAATGTGCCTTTAGCCGTTACATCGTCCGTCACCAGCAGATCGCCATTTTCGGCAATCAGATAAGCATCTTTTCCGGATTCCAGTTTTCCTTCTTCTTCAAAGACAATATTATTGGCTCCGGCCTCAGTGTTATACGCTGCCTTTCCTGCCTTGACCATGATATCGCCGTTTTCCGTAAAGGTCTTGCCCTGGATACGGATCTGGCCTTCTTTTGCCTGCAGCTTCACTTCCTGTTTTGCGGCGACAGTCTTAACATCCGCCCCGTTGCTGCCGATCCGGATATTACCATTCTGGTTGTCAATGGCTACGCTGCCGTTATCGGAAACCACCGTCTTGACAATCTGGATATCGCCGTTACCACCACTCTGAATCGTAATGTCATTATTGGCTTTTACATTACCTGCACTGTTATAGCCTACGACAATGTTTCCGACCCCAGTCTGCAGTTTTACGGCTTTCCCTGCGGTCAAATCCTTACCGACCTTAATATCACCTTCATGTGTCTGCATAGCGATATCTCCGGTTACAGTTAACTCAGCGCCAAAGGTTATATTGCCCTTGTTGGCAACATCTGCCTGCAGATTGCGCTTAGCTGTCGTACTATCCGTAACTTCGATATCTCCATTGTAGACTGCCAGCGTCAGGTCGCGGCCGGAACTCAGCTTGCCGTCCTGCTCGATGACAATGTTCTTATTTTCCTGTTCATTCCAGGCTTTTACGAAAATATCGCCTGCGGCGGTTTCCGTCTTGCCCTGAACCGTTATCACACCCTCTTGGGCACTGAACTTAATATCATTCTTTGCGGCGACGGTCTTCACATCCGGCCCGTTGCTGCCAATCCGGATATTGCCATTCTGGTTGTCAACGACTACGCTGCCGTTATCGGAGACCACCGTCTTGACAATCTGGATATCACCGTTGCCGCCAGTCTGGATCGTAATATCATCATTGGCTTTCACATTGCCTGCATCGTTATAGCCTACGACTATATTTCCGGCAGCAGTTTGCAGTTCTGCCTTTCCGCCTGCTGTCAGATCCTTGCCAACACGGATATCACCTTCATGAGTCTGCATAGCGATATCACCAGTTACGTCTACGTCTGTGCCAAAGGTTATATTGCCCTTGTTGGCAACATCTGCCTGCAGATTGCGCTTAGCTGTCGTACTATCCGTAACTTCGATATCTCCATTGTAGACTGCCAGCGTCAGGTCGCGGCCGGAACTCAGCTTGCCGTCCTGCTCGATGACAATGTTCTTATTTTCCTGTTCATTCCAGGCTTTTACGAAAATATCGCCTGCGGCGGTTTCCGTCTTGCCCTGAACCGTTATCACACCCTCTTGGGCACTGAACTTAATATCATTCTTTGCGGCGACGGTCTTCACATCCGGCCCGTTGCTGCCAATCCGGATATTGCCATTCTGGTTGTCAATATTTACGCTGCCGTTATCGGAAACCACCGTCTTGACAATCTGGATATCACCGTTGCCGCCAGTCTGGATCGTAATATCATCATTGGCTTTCACATTGCCATTGCCGTTATAGCCTACGACTATGTTCCCGGCATCCGTCTGCAGATTTGCGGCTTTTCCTGCCGTTACATCGCTGCCGACATTTATGCTGCCGCTTGCCGTGTTCATGGTCACATTCTCGCCGGCTTTGACATCAGCGTCTACCGTCACATTCCCTTCGCCTGCCTGCATGGCAACATTACCCTGCAGCGCATTTACAGTCCTGCCTACGGTAATATTGCCCTTTTCGGTGCTTATGGACAGATCCTTCTGCACCGTCAGGTCTTTGCCAAGAGTGATGTTGCCCTGGCCCTGCGTCTGGGCATAGAACGTGCCGTTGGCCGTTACATCGTCCGTCACCAGCAGATCGCCATTTTCGGCAATCAGATAAGCATCTTTTCCGGATTCCAGTTTTCCTGCTTCTTCAAAGACGATATTATTGGCTCCGGCCTCAGCGTTATACGCTGCCTTTCCTGCCTTGACCATGATATCGCCGTTTTCCGTGAAGGTCTTGCCCTGGATACGGATCTGGCCTTCTTTTGCCTGCAGCTTCACTTCCTGTTTTGCGGCGACGGTCTTCACATCCGGCCCGTTATTGCCAATCTGGATATTGCCATTCTGGTTGTCAACGACTACACTGCCGTTATCGGAAACCACCGTCTTGACAATCTGGATATCACCGTTGCCGCCAGTCTGAATCGTAATGTCAGCATTGGCTTTTACATTGCCTGCATCGTTATAGCCTACGACTATATTTCCGGCACTGGTCTGCAGCCCGGCCTTTCCGCCTGCTGTCAAATCCTTGCCGACCGTAATGTCGCCTTCATGCGTCTGGATGGCGATATCACCGGTTACGTCTACATCAGTGCCAAAGGTTATATTGCCCTTGTTGGCAACATCTGCCTGCAGATTGCGCTTAGCTGTCGTACTATCCGTAACTTCGATATCTCCATTGTAGACTGCCAGCGTCAGATCGCGGCCGGAACTCAGCTTGCCGTCCTGCTCGATGACAATGTTCTTATTTTCCTGTTCATTCCAGGCTTTTACGAAAATATCGCCTGCGGCGGTTTCCGTCTTGCCCTGAACCGTTATCACACCCTCTTGGGCACTGAGCTTAATATCATTCTTTGCGGCGACGGTCTTTACATCCGACCCGTTGCTGCCAATCCGGATATTGCCATTCTGGTTGTCAACGACTACGCTGCCGTTATCGGAGACCACCGTCTTGACAATCTGGATATCACCGTTGCCGCCAGTCTGGATCGTAATATCATCATTGGCTTTCACATTGCCTGCATCGTTATAGCCTACGACTATATTTCCGGCACTAGTCTGCAGATTTGCGGCTTTTCCTGCCGTTACATCGCTGCCGACATTTATGCTGCCGCGTGATGTGCTCATGGTCACATTCTCGCCGGCTTTGACATCAGCTTCTACTGTCACATGCCCTTCGCCTGCCTGCATGGCAACATTGCCCTGCAGCGCATTTACAGTCCTGCCTACGGTAATATTGCCCTTTTCGGTGCTTATGGACAGATCCTTCTGCACCGTCAGGTCTTTGCCAAGAGTGATGTTGCCCTGGCCCTGCGTCTGTGCATAGAACGTACCGTTGGCCGTTACATCGTCCGTCACCAGCAGATCACCATTTTCGGCAATCAGATAAGCATCTTTTCCGGATTCCAGTTTTCCTGCTTCTGCAAAGACGATATTATTAGCTCCGGCCTCAGCATCATACAATGCCTTTCCGGCAGTGACCATAATATCGCCGTTCTCGGTGAAGGTCTGACCCTGGATAAGGATCTGGCCTTCTTCTGCCTGCAATGCTACATCCTGTTTTGCTATGACAGTTTTCACATCCGGCCCGTTATTGCCAATCTGGATATTGCCTGCCTGATTGGCAATGTCTATGCTGCCATTGTTGGAAACCACGGTCTTGATGATCTGAATATCGCCATCGCCGCCGCTCCGGATCGTAACATCATTATTGGCTCTCACATTGCCTTCACCGTTATAGCCTACGACAATGTTCCCGGCACCGGTCTGCAGCCCGGCCTTTCCGCCTGCTGTCAGATCCTTGCCGACCGTAATGTCGCCTTCTTGCGTCTGCATAACGATATCACCAGTTACGTCTACGTCTGTGCCAAAGGTTATATTGCCCTTGTTGGCAACATCAGCCTGCAGATTGCGTTTGGCTGTCGTATTATCCGTAACTTCGATATCTCCATTGTAGACTGCCAGCCTCAGGTCGCGGCCGGAACTCAGCTTGCCGTCCTGCTCGATGACAATGTTCCTGTTCTCCTGTTCGTTCTGAGCGCTTACGAAAATATCGCCTGCGGCGGTTTCCGTCTTGCCCTGAACCGTTATCACACCCTCTTGGGCACTGAGCTTAATATCATTCTTTGCGGCGACGGTCTTCACATCCGGCCCGTTGCTGCCAATCCGGATATTGCCATTCTGGTTGTCAACGACTACGCTGCCGTTATCGGAGACCACCGTCTTGACAATCTGGATATCACCGTTGCCGCCAGTCTGAATCGTAATGTCAGCATTGGCTTTTACATTGCCTGCATCGTTATAGCCTACGACTATATTTCCGGCACCGGTCAACAGCTCGGCCTTTCCGCCTGCTGTCAGATCCTTGCCGACCGTAATGTCGCCTTCTTGCGTCTGCATAACGATATCACCAGTTACGTCTACATCAGTGCCAAAGGTTATATTGCCCTTGTTGGCAACATCTGCCTGCAGATTGCGCTTAGCTGTCGTACTATCCGTAACTTCGATATCTCCATTGTAGACTGCCAGCCTCAGGTCGCGGCCGGAACTCAGCTTGCCGTCCTGCTCGATGACAATGTTCCTGTTCTCCTGTTCGTTCCAGGCTTTTACGAAAATATCGCCTGCGGCGGTTTCCGTCTTGCCCTGAACCGTTATCACACCCTCTTGGGCACTGAGCTTAATATCATTCTTTGCGGCGACGGTCTTCACATCCGGCCCGTTGCTGCCAATCCGGATATTGCCATTCTGGTTGTCAACGACTACGCTGCCGTTATCGGAGACCACCGTCTTGACAATCTGGATATTACCATGGCCGCCAGTCTGAATCGTAATGTCAGCATTGGCTTTCACATTGCCATTGCCATTATAGCCTACGATTATATTCCCGGCATCCGTCTGCAGATTTGCGGCTTTTCCTGCCGTTACATCGCCGCCGACATTTATGCTGCCGCTTGCCGTGTTCATGGTCACATTCTCGCCGGCTTTGACATCAGCTTCTACCGTCACATTCCCTTCGCCTGCCTGCATGGCAACATTGCCCTGCAGCGCATTTACAGTCCTGCCTACGGTAATATTGCCCTTTTCGGTGCTTATGGACAGATCCTTCTGCACCGTCAGGTCTTTGCCAAGGGTGATATTCCCCCAGCCTTCCGTCTGTGCATAGAATGTGCCTTTAGCCGTTACATCGTCCGTCACCAGCAGATCGCCATTTTCGGCAATCAGATAAGCATCTTTTCCGGATTCCAGTTTTCCTGCTTCTGCAAAGACGATATTATTGGCTCCGGCCTCAGCATCATACAATGCCTTTCCGGCAGTGACCATAATATCGCCGTTCTCGGTGAAGGTCTGACCCTGGATAAGGATCTGGCCTTCTTCTGCCTGCAATGCTACATCCTGTTTTGCTATGACAGTTTTCACATCCGGCCCGTTATTGCCAATCTGGATATTGCCTGCCTGATTGGCAATGTCTATGCTGCCATTGTTGGAAACCACGGTCTTGATGATCTGAATATCGCCATCGCCGCCGCTCCGGATCGTAACATCATTATTGGCTCTCACATTGCCTTCACCGTTATAGCCTACGACAATGTTCCCGGCACCGGTCTGCAGCCCGGCTTTTCCTCTGGCCGTCAGATCTTTGCCGACCATGATGTCGCCTGCAGCCGTCTGCATGTCAATATCGCCGATTACATTTACATCAACACCAAAGGTTATATTGCCCGCGTTGGCAATATCTGCCGTCAGATTGCGCTTGGCCGTCGTATTGCCCGTAACTTCGATATCTCCATTGTAGGCTGCCAGCATTAGGTCACGGCCGGAATTCAAGCTGCCGTCCTGTTCAATGACTATGTTCTCGTCTTCTTGTTCGCTCAGAGCGCTTACGAAAATGTCGCCTGTTGCCGTCTCCGTCTTGCCCTGAATCCTTATAACACCCTCTTTTGCACTGAAGCTGATGTCATTCCTGGCTGCGACAGTCTCCACATCCGGCCCGTTGCTGCCAATCCAGATATTGCCGTTCTGGCTGCCAATATCTATGCTGCCATTATGGGAAACCACCGTCTTAAGGATCTGGACATCACCATTCTCCGTCTGGATATTGATATTCTGATTGGCTCTTACATTGCCATTGCCGTTATAGCCTACGACGATGTCCCCGGCACCGGTTATCATATCTGCGGCTTTGCCTGCTGTTACATCGCTGCCGACATTTATGCTGCCGCTTGCCGCGCCCATGGTCACATTCCCTCTGGCTTTAACATCGGCTTCTACCGTCACATCGCCCTCGCCTGCCTGCATAGCAACATTGCCCTGCAAGGCGGTTACGGTCTTGCCTACGGTGATATTGCCGTTTTCAGTGCTCATGATCAGATTGTTCTGCACCGTCAGGTCTTTGCCCAGGGTGATGTTACCCTGGCCCTGCGTCCATGCATAGAACGTATCTTTGGCCGTTACATCATCCGTCACCAGCAGATCGCCATTTTCAGCAATCAGATAAGCATTTTTTCCGGATTCTAGTTCCCCTTCTTCTTCAAAAACGATATTATTGGCTCCAACTTCAGCATCATATGCTTCCTGTCCTGCTATCACCGTGATATCTCCGATTTCGGTGAAGGTCTTGCCCTGAATACGGATCTGTCCGTCTTTTGCCTGCAGTTCCACATCCTTTTTTGCTGCGACAGTCTTTATTGCCGGACCATTATTGCCAATCCGGATATCTCCTTTTTCGTTGTCAATCGCTACGCTCCCGTTATGGGAAATTACGCTCTTGACGATTCCAACATAGCCACCGCCTGTATAGATCTGGATATCCCTGCCGGCTTTTACATTACCTTTATCGCCAAGGGTCGCATCACCGACAGTGATATCGCCCTGCTGGCTGGAAATGATCACGTTATCCCCGGCCGCTACATTCTGACCGATGCGGATATCGCCGAGCTGGGTTTCCAGATTGACGGCCCCCTTGGTTGAGGTGACAGAATGGCCCACCTCGATGTTGCCTTTGTCCGTGTACATGCTCACATCATTCGTGACATATACATCTCTGCCGAAAGAGATATTCCCCTGCTCACGAATGCGGGCAGTGATGCCCTTTTGCGCGGAAATATCATCTGTGATGCAGATATCGCCATTGCATCCATAGAGGCCAACCGCTCCACCAGAAATCAAGGCACCGTCATCTGCTATGATGAAATTGCCATTTTCATCGCCTACCGCATAAATATCCTTTCCGGCTTCCATGAGAATATCTCCGTTTTGTGTGATGGTCTTTCCCAGAATATAGATTGTTCCCAGACCAGTTCCCACGGTGACATTATTTTTCGCCTTGATGGTCTCATCATCCCGCACATTATCCGTACCAATATAGATTTTGCCCTCCTGGGTCTCCACCACTATATCGGCATTCCGGGCCTGGACAGACCGGGTAATGGTAATATCACCTTTGCCCGCGATATTGGCTGTGACATTTCCGCTGCCGACAGTGACAAAACCTTCCAGATCGATTTCTCCGTCGCCCGTCACGCTAAAGCTGGCTTCATGACCAGCCTCCAGTTTGGTTGGTTTGATCGTCAGGGAATCCACATCTATATCCTGATCCGGATCAAAATCATCCGGCAGATCCCCAATGAAGATACCGCTTTCATCTGTCATGGAAACAGGGTTCTGCACCTGGATGTGCAGGTCGTTGCCTGCATGAATCTCGCCTATGTAGTAGACACCATTCCCGACTGATACATTGGCATCATGACCTGCCGTCATGCCTCTGCCCAGACCATAGAAGCCGCCTTCTCCTGTTCTGCTTTCCAGCACAATATCATGATTCGCCTTGACATCTCCCAGCAGGGTTATATCTTTGCCTGTCCTGAGTGTCAACGTGCCTTCAGCACCATTTCCGCCAGCAACGTTGATTACGCCACCATCCGCAGCACGATGCAACAACATAAGGTCCAGATCTCCCTTTACATGGAGATTGGTAAATGTAGCATCGCCCCGGATATCTGCTTCAATGCCCACGGTGAAATCACTTTCGTCTTCCGCATCCACAGCATGATTGGTCACGGCTTTGACGCTGCCATCAATTACATTCCTGCCTTCCACCCCACTGATACAGAGTGTGGCAAATCTGTTGTTTTCGCTTTCCAGAGACACTCCTTTTCCGCTGTAAGTATCCACCACTGGCGCTGCGATGCTCACACCTGCTGCTTCTTTAACAGCACCGCCAGCATGGATGATAAGGGCATTGTACTCTCTCTGCAGATTACCATCATCACCATCTATATCCGGCTTCTGCTCACCAGTAAAAATGTCACCGAGAATCGATACGTCACCTGCGATGGAAATGAGCTTCACATCCTTACCTGCCGTAATAACCGTATTCGTCGTTTGCGTCAGGTCGCCATTTGCAGCCAGGGCAATGTTGCCCATGGCGGTGAGATTTCCGTCGTTACGTAAAGAACCAGACGAGCGGAGATTTTGGACAGAGATATCCCCTTCTGCCTTCTGATTAATTTTGACAGTCAGCAGGTTGGAATTGTCCTTGATGCGCACATCTCCGGCAATATTTTTGTTGCTGCCGCTGTCCACCGTAATACGGTTGAACTGATTAGCCTCATTTTCCAAAAGCAGGGATTTCCCATTGACGGTCGTGACCTTATCCGTGGTGATTGCGCCTTTGTCGGTCTGGGTGATATTGCCGTTTACCGCTTTCAGCGTCACCGTCTTGCCTGCTGCATTCACCTTGCCGTCCAGGGTCAAATCCTCCTCGGCGTCAAGTGTCACATCACCTCCGGATTGGATGGTCCCCTCTTTATGACCGGTCTGCAAAGAGCCATCGCTGACAGCAGTGAATGTTCCCGACGTCGTGATATTTTCCAGAACCAAAGTGCCGTTCTGTATCCCCATGGCCAGACTGCCCATGCCCCTTATATAGGCGGACTCCGCCCCGAGGTTCACGGCGGCACGGTCATTTAGGATACGGATTGCATGCGCAGCATCCCCCACAATACCGTTATTGGTGTTGAACGTCAGATTCTTACCGGCATTGATATAAGAAGCAGCAATATCCGCATTGGCATTGCTCATCAGGAAGCCCTTGTCGCTGTTCAGGGAAATCGTATCCCCTGCGTACATGGCTCCCAAACGGAGATAGTCGTCCAAGTTCACATTCTTGATGAACACATTCTTGTCTGCTCGGGCTTCTGTCATATCTCCGGAAAGGGAAACGGTCAAAGGCTTGCCCTCGGTGCCAATGCTCTCCTGGCCGCCGGTGAGAATCAGGTTCTGGCCCGTGATATTTGCCTGGTTGAAATTATCCAATGCATTGTAAATACCTTGATCTGAATGCAGGCGCACATCGCCCCTTGCGCCATTCTGGGTGGCATCGATGCTGCCCAAATTAAGGGCAGAATGCTCCCCTGACGCATCTTTCCGGCCCGCTACGGAAACATTGCCACCCGCCTGCACATTCAGCGTACCGCTGGCCTTGACGCCCAAAGGCATATTGCCCTTGATCTCAAAGGACAGCAGGCTGCCATTTGCATCCCGATGGGCAGTGACGTCAGAAGCATCTACATTCATGAGCTCCTTCATCTTGGCAATACTCTCGCTGCCCGTCAGTTCCTCCACGGTAATCGTCTTGGACTGGTTGGCAAAAGTACCCACTGCGCCCTTCGTTGCCGTCAGGATGATATTCTTGCCCAGGACATTGGCGGCTTTATCGGTCTGGGCGCTGCCGCCGCTATTGGGATTCACCAGCTTATCGCTGACGGCATAGAGCATCATGTCTTTCGTCCATTCAAAGGTGGGATTTGCTGCCTTAGCCACCAGATCTTTATAAGTGGCATCTGCCGCCAGATAATCATTGGCATTGGCGTACTGGGAATACTTATAAGTGGCACTGTTCTGCAGATAGGAGTCCGCCGTTGCATAGCGGCTGTACGGTGCATACTTCTCTGCACTCTCTGCATAGGCCAGAAAATCGCTGTCCTGATTGTCTGCCAGTTCCCTGCGCTGATTCTGAGTCAGCTTGTCGTACTTCGCCTTATTGCTGAGATAGGTATTGTATTCGGCAGAATCATAGATGTCCTTTACCACCGTCTGCTGGTCGGCGTATTCCCTCTGCCATTCTGCCTGGGTCTTGCTGGTATAAGCAGACTCCACGTTCGCCTTGTAGTCGTCGCGGTTCTTCTCCAGCCCCTCAATATACGCCCCCTTGTAGGTATAGTTCCCCTGGGCATCCTTTTCGCCGTCGATCAGGCCAGCGTCAATCCAGCGATGCACCATTTCGTCCACACTAGCCAATGAGTTGGTGGCAGCGTACCCTGACAGGGCATCGATAAAGCCGCCGTTCCGAACCGTCAGCCGTACATCCCCTTCCCTGGATTCGATCTTGCCTACGCGCATATCTCCGCCGGCCGCAGCTTCCGTCAGGTAAATGCTGCCCTTGGCCGCAGCGTTGACCTGGGCACCGCCAGTATCCGTTGCATAGACCAGATCCGATGCGGCTATGATAATGGGCTTCCCGAATTTGCCGATGGCTCCGTTCTGGCTGGTCAGATTAATGCCCCGGCCTTCAACAGTTGTACCATTACTCACCTGGGTTATATTGCCAGCAGCGTTCAGGGACACGTCACCTAAGGCCGCATCACTCTTGAATGCATTGCTGCCGTCCTTGCTCTTGAGGTTTTGGATCTGCACATTACCAGGCAGAGACTGGTTGTTCAATAGGCCGCCCATAGCGGTGATGTCGATATCCCCTTTGCCGTTGGAGACAGCACTGAGCTTGATATTATCCGTCACATTGTTTCCATCCTTGGAGCCAATGGAAGCAATATGGATATTCTTGATATCGTCTTTTGCCTGCAGGTTCACGATCTCACTCTTCAGGGTGGTGCCGTCATTCTGGAAGATGCCGCCTGCCTCGGCGTTCACCGTCAGCACAGCCTCGTTATGGGAGTTGGCCATATTGCCCGTCAGGTTGATGCTGCCGCCTGCGGCATTGGTGCTGGAAAGGTTGATGCTGCCTTTTTCCGCACCGATCAGGCCGATGGTGATGGGCTGGGAGGCGTTGATGGAGTAGTTGTAAGTCCTGAGCGTAGAGCTTGTTTCCGTCCAGCGGGTATAGTAGTTCTTGAACCAGCCCAGGAAGCCCGTCTTCTCCAGCCACCGGATCGGCTCGGAGCTTTCGTTGGAGAGAAGTTTCCAATGGGCGTCAAGGCGGATTTCATTGGCCAGCGGAACGTTGGCACTGTTCTGCTGAATGGTAGCCCCGTCGGGCAACCCGTACTTACCGCCGTCCTGGCTGCTGATTTGGGTTATGTTCCTGGTATCGCCCCTGATCTCGCTCATATCCTTGGTCTTGACCAGGCCCCACATGCCATAGCGCACATGGTGCTGCTTGGTTACCGACCGGCCTTCTACCTCGCCCTTCGTCCAGGTATAGGTCTGATTTGCTGCGGGGCTGAAGGTAATCGATTGATTGACTGAAAGAGCATTGGAGCGCACGGTGGCATGCTGATAGGGATCGTCTTCTGCCCCATGTTTTCTCATATATTCGGTATAACCCTTGATCTCGCGGGTCTGCCCTTTCTTGAACTCGAGCCAGGAGTCAGCTGACATGTCTACGATGGTAATGACGCCCTCCCGCTGATTGTTGAGGACTTTGCCCACGTTCATATCAAGAGCGGTCTCGTTCGTCACGCTGATATTTGCCGCGCCGTCCGCCGCCACAATCCTGCCGTCACCGGTGCTGGCAATCTTGCCCGTCAGATAGATCTTGCCACCTGCCGTATCGATATCCTCCACCACCAGCTTTTTCGTGGATGGATCCCAATAGACCTGCGGCACATAGTCAAAGACCTTGTCCGTGCTGTTCCACTTGGCACCACCGTCGTTAACCTTATACATGGTGCGGTTCTGGACAACAGCTGCTTTTCCGGCAGGTCTGCTCATCGCATAATCCAATTGCGCCTGTGTCACCGTGGCGGTATAGTTCTTGTAGCCGCTCTGGATCAGGCCGTTGACGTTGATATTGGATGCGGATACATAGACATCCCGCCCGGCGATATAACCCGTGGCCGATTGGGAGGAATCGGATCGCGTATAAGAATTGGTTTTGGTGCCAGTCCATTCATTATGATAGGTATGTTTCAATATCCCTCCCGGAATATTTTCAATAACCACCTTATTACTCATCGGTACGGAATTTTTCAAGGTATTAGCATTATCTGCCAAATACTTCTCCGGATCGCCGTTGATATTGACAATGCCCTCTTTGTAACTCTGGGCAATGCTGCCTTTGGGGGCGATGAGTTTGACCGTGTTCCCTTTCACGCCGGTGGGATGATCCGTGGTACCGCCACTGATCCGGATATCCCCGCCGTTATTGCTGATGGTCACGTTGCCGTAGAAATTGCTGAGTTTGCCGTTGATCTCCACATCGGGAAGGGAGGTATAGGTGACACTCGACTGCTCATCAATTGCTCTCAGCCACTGGCTCTTTTCCTCGGCCGAAAGCGTCGTGTCCGCATTCACCTCTGCCCGCATCTGCTGCTTTTTGGCAGCGGTCAAAGGAATGGTGGTGGTCTGGGGACCGGAAGCTTTGTTCTCCACCAAAAGACCTGCCGCTTCGCCATTCGTTACGCCGTAAATCTCGCGGAACTTCGCTCCGTTTGTTTTGACATTGATATTGTTGATTTTTGCGTTGCCGCTGGCTGTGTTCGGCGGAATGATGTTAGCATTATAAACAATCTTGCCGCCCTGCTCGCCCATAAGGATATTGTTCAGCTTCAGATAGGCATCAGATTCGTTGGTGATGGTAACGCCGGGGGCTGCGTTGGCGCGCAGGTTCCCCGTGCCGGTAAAGTCATTGGCCGTTACATTGATATTGCCGCCGCCGGTAGCGATGTCCGGGATCTCCACAAAATATACGGGACGGCCGGTGCTGGTATAGACGTACTTCCCTTGCGCATCCTTCTCCGCCAGTCCCAGACGGATCATGTCGTCCTGAATCCTGCTGCGCTCAGCAATATAGGCCGCCAACAAATCCGCATCTGCCCCATTGTAGGACTTGATCATCTTGTCCAGTTCTGCCCAACGCAAAGCCATAGTATTGGCATAATCAAAGGTTCCCTCCTTGACGCCGTTCTTTACCCGGTTATTGGCCTTGTTGTCAGGCGCCACAAGGGTTAATCCGTTGGCTACGCTGCCTTTGATGGTCAGATTGATGGGATCGGCAGTGCCTGCGATAAGGGAGCCGGACACATTGACATAGCTGTATTTCGGCAGGGCTTCATCCGCCACAACTGCATCGGAGGTCAGGAACTTCTTATCGGTGCTGGAACCGCCCAAAGCCCAGTTCCAGAGGCTCTGGTCCTTGATGACCTCTTCCTTGCCGCCGCTGGCGATGACATTGATATCTCCGTTGGCGCGCACGATGCCGCTCACATCCACTGTTCCCTTGTCAGCGGTGATGTCATAGTTCACCCTGGGGGTGGTGATGGAAATCACCGAGTAATTGTAAGCGCCGGATTTCAGATCCGCATTCAGGTTGGAGAGGGTGCCGTCCTGTTTGGCGCCGGCGTAGAGCCCTACCTTGGAGCCGCTCTCAATATTACCTGCTACCGTCACATCGCTGGTGCGGTTCATATCGATGTTGTTCTTGGTCACGATGGGACTGATAACGCCGGCATAGACCGTACCATCCACCTGGGATTTGATCGTCTGGTTGTCATAGGCAGCCAGGAGGATATCCTCCGTGGAGGCCGCCTTTTCATTACTGAGAACTGCACCTTTCTTCACATCGACCTTATTATGGATATCCAGATCCATCTCGCTGACTGCGTCCGTGACTGCCACGACGCCGCCGCCCTTGGCCTGCACATGGTTCGTCAGATCGTTCTGGGAGGCCGCAATGTATTCCTGCAGCTTGTTGGTGGTGATCTTCGCATTTTCACCAATGGTGACCGTACCATTTTCCGTGATGTCCAGCAGGCTGCGCAGACGGTTGCCGGAAATGACACCGCCGAAATGGTCTTTCAGGGTATAACTCTGCACATCCTTGTTGCCCTTGTCATCTGTATCGTCATAGGCCCCGGTGTTGACGACATTCGACGTGCCGATATGGACACGGTCACTGGTGATTTCCGTGTTGTTCTCCACATTGGCCTTCGTGGTGGTATCAATCGTGTTGTCCACGCTGGTACCGCCCACGCCTGCTACGCCGCCATGACCTTCGGAAGCCGTCAAGCGCGTCTCGTCAGCCTGCGCCGCAATAAGGTAGACTTCACCCGCTGCCTCCCATTTACCGCCCAGAGTACTGGTGACCTTGTTGGTGGATTTGTTGTCCACATGGGCGCCCACATAGCCCACGAGACCGCCGCCACCTGCATCGGCAAAGGCCTTGCCCGTATTTTCGCCATAGGTGAAGACCTGCAGATTGTTCAGCTTGGTGAGCCCAGCTTTCCCCGTAAGGGTGCTTTCCAAGGTTTCCTTGCCGCTGATATCCGCACTGGTATTGCCCACAGCCACAGCACCCGCCGTGACGCTATAGATATAGGCCTTGCGATCCACATAGGACTCATTGTCCAGGATAAGGTCGGTGTTCGCCGCAAAAGTGCTGTTTCGCACATTGACCTTGGACGTGACATCGGTATTCAGGATCACTGCGTCGGGGGCCACCGCCGCGGCAGAGATATTATGGCCCTTGACGTTGCCTTCCAGAGTGCGGCCATTGGCATTGCCCAGCTGGGAGGCAAAGTCCACCGTCCCGGCATTGAAGGTGCCGCCGGCTACATCCACCTCGGCGCCCATATTCATGACGCCCTTGCCCCTCATCCGGCTTACGCCGAGAACTGAGACCGCAGTATTGCCCGCACTGAGTCTGCCCGTCGTGTCATTGGCTGCGCCCAGATGGAAGGATTTTGCCGAGAAGCTGCCGTTCGTGCCCGTGATTTTAGCCGCAGCAATCCCTTTGGTTATCTTTCCCTTCTCGTCCTTTTCCCCATCCTCAATGGTGGCATGGTTCACCGCCACATTGACGCCGCCGACGCCGACACCCTGGGTATGGGCTTCCAGCGCATTGGCTTTCTTGGCATCAATGGCGATGTTCCCAGCAGCGGAAATATTGTTCGTTCCGTCCAGCGTTACGCCCACATTGCTCTTATTCTCCACACTGGCAAAGGTTGTGGTAACATTCAACGCAGCAACGCCCACGCTGAGGATCTGGGATTTATGCTTGCTTTCGTCCAGCGCCTTGACGGAGACATTCTCCGCCGCTTTGATGGTGCTGCCCGTGATATTGACATCCGCAGCGCCCTTGTTGACGATACCCGCGTAGCCAACGCCCACGCCGCCCAGTGCGCCCACGGTAACCGCCGTCACCTTGACCTCTGAGCCGCTGCCCGCCTGAGTCTGCAAGGCATTGACCGCCACATTCCTGCCTTCGATGGAGGCGCCGGAAATGGACACGTCGGTGTCGTAGTTCGTATGGATGATGGCATCCGTGACGTTCACGGATGCAGCACCGGCCGCAGTGACGCCCACATTTCTCGCGAAGATGTCGCTGGTCTCCTTGGCCGTCACATTGACATCATTTCCCGCCAGCAGGGATGCATTTTTGCTGACTTCCGTATGGATGCCCTGCAGCTTGGTATATACAGCATCGTCCTGCGGCACTTCGGTTTTGGGCGTGGAAAGGTCTACGTTCACATTCCTGATCGTGTCGAGAACTTGCTTGTCCTTCGCGTTCATGCCGTAGAACTTTGCTTCGCTGTCGCCCAGGGCGCCTTTCGCATTGTTCACGTTGCTTAGATGGTTACGGATCTCATTTTGGGTGGTCTCATTGACTTCCGTTCTGCCGTTTTCATCAGCAGCATTGCTGAGTTGGGCATCCGTGATGCCCTTGTTGATGGAAGTGACCGCCACGTTGACACCCACGCCAAGGCCGCCGACAGCGACACCCGTCACGCTGCTGTCAAAAGAGCGCACTTCTTCCGCTTTTATGTCGATATCCTTCGCTGCCTCGATGGAGCCGCCTGCCACATGGGCGCTGACGCTGCTGTTGATATTGTTCAGCGCAACGGCAACCCCAGCGCCGCCGACACCGCCGGCACCCACGCCACCTGTGGCAGTTGCCGTCAGCTTATCCACAGCGTTCACATTGACATTCGCTGCTTCAAGCTCGCTCTTATTCACCACTGCTGCGGTCTCGCCAGAGGTATTGTAGATGCCCACATTGGCAGCCAGTCCTGCACCGATACCAGCAGCTAAGCTGGCCGTGACCAGGGTGTTCTTCCAGTTGTTTTCGTTCTTCGCCAGGACAGCGATATCCTTGCCATCTCCGTTGTTCTTGGCTTTCAGCCCGCTGCTATTTACCTCTGCCTTTACAGTGGATGTATCGTCGATAACGGACACACCTGCCCCTGCCGTCACGGCGGCCATGCCGGCAGCTACACTGGCAGCGATATTCTGCGTATGGCTGTTGCCGAGATGTTCCGCCTTGATTTCTGCCTTGCCGTCAAAGACAGCATTCACCTGATCCAGTTTGGCGCTTACTGTGCTCGTGTTCTTATGGCGCATAATGCTGTCGCCAGAGGCAATCCCCACCTTGCCGCCGCCTGCAGCTGCCGCAAAGGACAGGGCGGAGGAGCCATGCTTTGCCGTGGCATCCACGGTCAGGTTCTTGGCATACACGTTCTTCTTGTCGTCAGCATCCGTCGACGATATCTCTGCCTCTGTCGTGCGGTCATAGGTCTCCCAGTTGGCAGACACGCCCAAAGAGACACCCAGCGCTGCCCCGACGCCCACTGTGGGGGTGCCGGTGAAGGAACCGAAGTTCGTGTAATCTACGGCGTTTACATTTACATTGGAATATTTGCCAGCAGAATTGAACTCTGCATCCTGGATTTTGGCCGCAGTTCTCCCCTCGATGGTATTGATGTTCACCGTACCGGCCAGGTTCAGGCCTACAGTGGCAGCCGCTGCCACGCCGCCGGAAGCCTGCTGGGAAATAATGGTATGGGTGGCAGAACTGTCCACCACAATGCCGGTCTTGCTTTCCTTTTTGCGATTTTCGCTGAGGCGCTGCCGATCCGTGGTGAGGTCCAGCTTGTCCGTATTAAAGAGATTGGCATCCTGGGGCCGGGTGACTTCAATGGAACCCGTATCAGCAGCCGCAAGGGAACCGCCGCTTACCAAGGCGTTGGTATTGCCGGTTATCCTGTTGGTGGAAACGGAGGTGCCCAGAGCTGCCCTGGTGTTGGCACCGATGTTAAAGCCGCCGGCGAAATTATAAAGGCGATCGTCGCTTTGCGCCACTACGCCAACGCTGCTGCTTGCAGTGAGCTCCTGATTCTTGATGATGGCATCCACATCGTTGCCAATGTAGTTGTAGCTTCCCGAGCCGGCGGCGGTAACGTACTCGCCTACGGACACAGTTCCCCCTACCCCCACGGAATGGATATCACCATCGCCGAGGGCGCGCACCTGGGTGAGGCCGGCGTTGACCTTCGTGGTCTTCCCATCATCCGTCGCCATTTCCGCCTTGGTATCCTGATCCATGCGGTTGATGGCCAGGCCCACCGTGCCCGTGACCTTGCCGGTTATCGAGATATTGCCCACAGCGCCCACGGTGTTGATCTTGCTCTTAGTATCCGCTGCAACGTTGATGGACGGATGGGCATTTGCATTATCCTTGTTGATATTCGTATTGTTCAGGGAGGCACGGCTGTCCTTGTAGATATCCGATACGGCCGCTGCGCCCTGGAAATTGAAGTAATTTTTTCCCCATCCCACGCCCAGGCCGGCGCCTACGGTGGTGATACGGGATTTTTCCGTATCCGCCCCTTGCGTCTTGCTGTCCTTGGCAGCAACGGAGATCACGCCGGTTTCGGTGGTGGTAATGTCGGCATGGTTGATTTCAGCCCGCAGTTTCTCCTTCTTGTCATCAGAGCCGGAAGAACCGATGGCCGTATAGGCCACGGCACCGCCGATGCCCACTTTCTTGCCGCCAACGGAGATTCCTCCTGCCACGGTGGTCTTTTTCGTCAGTTCCTCTGCTGCGACGACGAGGTTTTTCAGATTATCAAGATGGGTATTTTCGCCCGTGGTCTTGCCGTCAATTAAGCTTTCGGTATTATTTGTACCACGATTGATGGCTACGGTTCCGACAGCGCCTGCAAAACTTTGGTCAACATTCACATCTACGCCGCCGGCCACGGCCAGTGCTTTGCTCTTGTTGACAGCGGTCACGTTGACAGAGCTATCCCCTGCCCCCACGATGTCCGGCATGGAGATGGTATTGCCCGTGAGATAGCTGCCGGTGGTATTGTTCAGGGAGTTATAGGCGAGGGAAAGCCCCAACGCCATGCCCTTGCCGCCGGCCACTTCACCAGCAATATTGATGATGGAGCTGGTGTTTTCCGCCTTGGCGCTAATCTGCCCTCCGGCAATGGCATCGATGCCTGCAACATTCAGGAGGGTGGATCCCTTGATGATATTATCGGCAATGGTAACCTTGACATCGTTCTTGAGGTCATTCCAACTGCCGGAGCCTGCTCCGTTGAAGGCTTTGCCGCCGATGGCAGCGCCAGCTCCCAGGGAGAAGATCAGGGATTCGCCGTTCGCTTCCCCCTTCACGGCATAGGTCGCCAAAGTGGAGTCCTTGATGTCTGCAGCAATATCGTTCTTCACATAATTATAGGCAATGCCCGCACCGGCCCCGGCTTTGCCACTCCAACCACCAGCCATGGCCGCAGTGATGGTGCGGCTATAGTTTCCGTCCAAGAGGCTCTTGGCGCTATCTTCGTCGCCTGCGGCCTCATTGACAATCTTGCCTTCATCGGTATTCTTGCTGTTATCGTCCAAAGAGGATTGGGACGAGTTCGTATCGAGATAGATTTTCCCCGTGGGGTCGATGCCTGTGTCTGCCAAGGTTTTCTTGTTCTCGGCACCTTTCTTTTGCTCCAGTTCCTTGGCCTTCTGCAGCTGCTCTTTTTTCTTCGCCGTGAGGTTTTTGACATTGGCGATCTGCTGTTTTTCGGCAGCAAGCTCCGTGTCCGTCTTGACCACAGAGATTTCCCCTGCTTTGACGCACACTTCGCCCAGCCCCAGGGTGTCCTGTGTCTCTGCGCCGGAAATATAAGCATGGACATTGTTCTTCACGCTGCCATAGGCAAAGGCTCCCTCGAAGCCGTAGCCATTGCTCCCCCCGGCTTTAGTGGCTGCCAGAGCGCCGTTGATCTGGGTGGTGCCCTTCTCCGCCTCCACCCGCACCGTGGTAAAGTCCGTGTACTTGCCGCCGCTGATGCCGCTGGCCAGATTGTTCTCCAGCTGGCTGATGGCCACGGCACCGCCTACCCCTACATTTTTAGAGTCTCCGCTGGCGGAGTTGTAGGCAAGGCCGCCAGCAATCTGGAAGTCCGTGCTGCTGGCTTCGTTGGAAAGCAGGGTAAAGAAGCTGTTCGAGGTCATCGTGTTGTCAATCAAAAGGGCATGGATATCCTGTTTCGCCCGATTGTAATAAACCACACCGGCGCCGGCGATATTTGTGCCGCTGCCCGTGGAGGCACTGGTGCCCATACCTGCTGCCACTTCGATGCCAAGCTTGGCAGCCTCGTTGGCGACGTGGGTCACATTCTGGATATCAGATTTCCGCACCAAGGAATCCACATCCCGGCTGCTGCTGTTCATGGCAAAGGTGCCGCCAATGCCCACCTTGGTGGCAGAGTCACTCTCTTTCAGGGAATGTTTGATGTTGGTACCGCCCAAGGTGATGGAACCGAGCAGATCCGTGGCAGAAAGGGAAACAGAATTTACCCCATCCTCCCCATTTTTTACGGTCACATTGTCCAGCACGGCATCCGTCCGGCCACCCAGGAAAGTCAGGGCTACGCTGCCCTCGATGCCGATGGAGGCACCTGCACTTCCCCCCGAGCCGGCCGCAGGAGCGGCATTATCAGCGGGAGCCGCCGGAGTTTCGTCCGGATTGGCAGCAGAACCTGCTTCCTGCCCTGCACCGGATGCATTCGGCGCAGCGCTCTCATTCTGGGACGTCACATTATCCTGTTCCAGATTTTCTGTGTTATTCCTGGCCTCATCCGCTCCTTCCGCGCCCTGGTTAGACCACTGGGTCCATCTCTGCGAATCCGTCCTTTCATTGGACTCTTCCGGTTCATCCTCTTGGGCAGAAGAAACAGCCTTTGCCTTGGCATCGTTCTTGATCATGCCCGTGGTCGAGGCCGAAACAGAAAGATCCTCCGTGGTGATGCTGCCCTTGCCGTTGCCACTGGTCTTAGCGCCCAGTTTACCGGCGAAGGTGCTGCCGGCAATATTCCGGGCCAGCTCCCCGTCCTGATAGATCTTTTGGGCAGCCTTTTCCACATCCGTAGTATTCCCTAAGGGCGCAGTAATTCCGCTGCCATTATCCCCCACCATGGCGATGCTGTTCACGTCATAGTTGATGATTCCCACGCCAATGCCGAAGGCCTTGGAGCTTTCACTGCCTTCCGACTCGCTGCGGGCAGAGTTATCCACATTGGTGGAATTCCCGGCTTCGAGGGAAACTTCGGGAGTCTGGATGACCGTTTCATCATCCAGGGAGACGATGTTGTTGCTGTCGCCATAGGACAGGGCCACCATGCCGGAAACGCCGAAGGAATCCCCCTTGCCGGCATTCTTGACATTGTTCTTGAGATCCATGGCGCTTCCGGCCTTGGCTTCCACGGACTCCGTCCCCGTGAGCTCGACGCCTTTCCCTGCCATGACCAAGCTGTTATTGCTGATATTCTGGAGACCTACCGTGGCGCCAATGCCCACTTTATTGTTCTCATCTTCAGCGCCATATTTGCCCTCTGCGTTGGTAGTAACATCGGAGGACAGCTTGAGGGCAGCGCCCTCCACCTTGCTCTTCTGTCCCAAAAGGACAATAGCATTGTTCTTCAGGTTATTGATGCCCACCGAGCCACCCAGGGCAAAGGTCGAAGGAGTTTCTTCCTCCGATGCGTTTTCGGCGCTCACCTCATAAGTCAGGATGCTGCTTTTATCTACTTCTTTTGTTTCGTTCAATTCTTTGCCGTTTTCATCTTTTTTCTTTTGGTCAACCTTGTAGGTTCCCATACCTGCCGCAGCATTCAAAGATGTCTCGCCATCGCCCTTGATTTGGGCAGACTTCTCCCCTTCGTTATCCAACAAAATTTTGGCGTTGTTCTTCACATTGCTGACCAACACAGCAGCACCGATCTCCACCTTTGCGTTGGCCATGGTATTATTCACCGAAAATTGCAGGCTGTCCTCCGCTTCTTTGGAAGCCGTCATAAGGGTACTGGCCGCCATGTTGACAGAGCCGTCCAGTGTCTCCGAATCCTCAACCTTCGCAGCGTTAATGACCGCATTCTTTCCGATGGTGACATTGGCATCGTTTTTGTTGGCAACGACACCTACACTGGCGCCAAGACCAAAGGCCGAGGTCTTCGGTTCATTGTTGCTGCCCCCATTGGTGCCGCTCTCATTGGTGCCTGCCACCCGGTCCACGACTTTCTGGACACCGGTCTGGGAGTCCTGGCTTTTCGTGCCCTGCGTATTGTTGACATTTTCAGAGGTGACATTCTTGAGTAGCTTGGTGGGATCGAGGGATTTTTTCTCGCTGTTCTTCTCGCCCTCGGCATCATTGTTGTCCTGCGTCTTCTGCTGGTCAGTTGACTCCGAGGTATCCTTGCCCTGGCTGCCGCCCGTATTTTCCGGAACGGTGTTGTCCACCGTCATGCTCAGCCCGGTGATATTGTTCTCCGCTTTGATGTCCACAGCGCCCGCCGTTATGGAGCGCTCCATAACCACGTCGGCGCTTGTGTCATAGTTGGCCACGCCCACATTGGAGACCACATAGCTCTTGGTTCCCACGGCGTTCACACTAACGTCAATATCACTGTTGGTGACAGACTCCACGGACACTTTGCCCTGAGCTGCCGTCAGAGCCGCTGCACTTGCCGGAGCATTCACCGTCACTTTCGCATTGGTATCGCCGCTTAGAACCGCCACACCCACTGCGGCAGAGGTGTTCTCCCCGCCGCTGGCAGTGGCTGAGAGCTCCGCTGTCGTATCTGCATTGGCAGCAATCCTGATACCGCTGCCATTTTCATCTGCCCCCGTGGCAGTAAGGCTGCCATCGATCACCACATCCGCATTGTTGTTGATGCGGGAAATCGTCACAGCAGCTACCGGCATCACCGAACTATTCGTCTTGGTATTACCATTGCTATCCTTCTTGCCATCACCTGCAGGCACAGCAAGGGACTGCTTGATCTCCACCGTAGAGGTGGCGGCAACGTCGATATTCTTGCCCGAAATAATGCTGTTTTCCCCGATTTTGATGGATGATTTGTTCTTTTTATTGGAGTAGTTGGCAAAGAGATACTTGTTCGCTGCAGCTTCCTTGCCTGCCAGCTTGTTAATGAGTCCATCAACAATGGTTTCTTCGCTCCCCAAAATGACATTCTTCAAGGTATCCGTCAAAGTCATGGGGGTGCTGTCTTCGTAAGTGCTGCTACTCTCTGCCGTAAGCTTGACGGAACTGTCGCTGCTGGCAATATTGACATTCTTCCCAACATTGACCGCAGCGGAAAGATCCGTAGAACGGTCCCGCCAGCGGATGGCGTTGGCCTCAGTCTTGTCGTTGCCGCTTTCATCTTTTTCCGGCGTGCCATCGGCTTTCAGGACAGGCTTTGTATCCTTGACCGCAGACTCCTGCTTAGCCGTCAGGATGATGTCACCGCCTGTGCCTTCAACAGCAGTAAGGCTGTTCAAACCCGCACTTGTGCCGCCTTTGATATTCACCAAGTTGGTAAAATTCAGACTTTTTGTGCTCTGAATCTTGCTCCCATCTTTGATATTGATGATGCCCGCCCCCAGCATGACGCCGCTGTGGGTGTTGATCTGCCCGCTGATATCGATGGTGCCCCCCAGGGCATAGGATCCCTGCTGAAGTTTTGTCACCGCATCCAGGGTAATCACGGCAGAATCCGTGGCATTATATAACTTGTCAAAATCCGTTTGCGTCGGTACAATGCCCGTAAACTGCCCGGCATTGATGACACCTGCTGCCCCCACCACAATCCCCTTGGGGCTCAGGAACATAAGGTGACCGTCAATATGATTATTCCGCACCGCATTGACGATGCCGTTGATATTTATCTTGTTATTGACCAGATTGGCCAGCGTGGAGGCATCCCCAAACAGGAGATTGGCAATATAGCCCTGATCCAGGCCAAATTCCTTAAAGCGATTGAAGGCAAAATTGCCATTCGTCTCCTGGGGGGTGATATTATAGACATTTCCCTCAGCAGCCACGCTATTGCCATCCTTGGTGACAATCGCAGCTTCACTGATCCCATAGGGATAGGCGAAAAATCCCGCTGCCAGCGTCAGGGAAAGAAGCAGGCGCTGCTGATCCTTTTGCCGGACTTTGGCCTGAGACTTCCTGCGTCCTCCCCTTGGTGTCCATTCCCTGTAAAGCTCTGAGGTGAGCGTCCAATCCTTATCCTCTTTTTTGATTTTATATCCGTATGCCATCATAAGCCCCCACTTTCCAGCTGTCCATCTTTTTACATCCTTGCATCATCCGGACAGCCCAGGCTCCATTAGAACGTCGCCGACAAGCTGAAGTCAATCCTTGTGCTGCTCAGATGATTTTCATAAAAGTCTTTCTTCAAGGGGAATCCCATGGTCAAGGAAGCATTCAGATGCTTATACCTGGCCGTAATCCCCCAGCCTGCACTCATCAGAGTATTATGCTCCGGTGCTGTATCCCCCGCAACTGTACCCCAGTCAAAGAAGGGGAAAAGGGAAAAATGTTTTGCCTTGTCCAAAGGGATGTGATACTCAATCCCTGCCGACAGGCCCCGTTCACCGCCGATAAAGCCCTCCTCGTAGCCCCGGACACTGTTGACACCACCGATAAAGAAACGGTCCGAGGCGGCCATATAGTCACCTGAGGCCAACTGCCCGTCCAGCCGCCCCTGCCAGAATTGACCATTCTTGTAACGCTTCTGCCAGAAGGTACTGAGACGGTAAAGCTTGGCAGTATCCGAGCCGCCGTCAATATCCTCGCGCTTTGCCAGGACCAAGGCATGTTTGTGGTAAAGTACGGAGGATTTCCCATAATGGGTGAAGGCCGCATACGGCACCACCCTCTGTATCTTATCATCCACCCATGGAACCACCCGGCCGGTTCCCTGTCCCAGTTCCGTTTCCGCCTTCTGATGGATATATTGCAGGCCTGCCTCATGGCGGGAATGCTCTGTCATATAGAAGGGGACGCGCCAGGTCAGGGAGAAGGACTGGGACTTGCCCTGAACCCCCAAAGGCTTCAGCTCCCCTTTCTTTACCTCCGTCTTATTGCCCGCATAATTAAGCTCCAGCCGCATGCCCCGGTTGGAAACAGGAACACTGTAACCGACGGCCCAGGCTTTGGTGCCCTGACTGCGGATGAAGCTGCTCCGCAGGGCATCACGATTTTTGGACAGGCTCCTCATATTGTAAAAAAGCCCTTCCCGCCAGCGTCCGCTGGTTTTGTAGCCATCGTTATCCACATATAGTGTCACCGACTGATTCTGGGGCTCAAGGGCGAGGATCTCATAGTCGGTGGTATTCTCTTTTGTGCCGGGCTTCATCACCACCCGCAGCTGCATATCATTGGTGCCGTGGAACCAGCGCAGGTCCCGATTCAGCTTGTCGATATTGGCAATCTTTTCCGGCTTTACACCCAGCCGATCCGTAATGTATTTTGACTTGGTATAACGATTTCCCTTGATGGTGATGTTCCCCGTCTTTCCCTCAATGAGATGGATCTCCACCACCCCTTCATGGATGCGCTGGGGTGGCAGTACCGCCCCGCAGGTCATAAATCCCTTATCTTTGTAGAGGCCTGTGATGCGCTCTGCCATCTCCCGCAGATCCTTCAGGGTGATCTGCCGTCCGATATAATCATCCACAACGGCCTGGATTTCCTCCTGCTTCAATATTTCCGAAGGATTCCAATTCACCTGCTTCAGTTCAAAGCGAAGCTCCGTTCCACTGTCCCCGGTAGGAGCGGCCTCGTCCTTTTCCACCTTGTTTTTCCTGGCGGCCTCGTCCTCCGCAATCTGTTCCATGACACGTTCCCGTTCCATGTCCCTGCGGTCCCGTTCCATCTGGGCCCCGGCATCCAGGCCCCCCTCACCGGCTGCGGCCCATGTTGTATGACCGCCAGCCAGCATTCCCAAAGCAACTAACAAACAAATAGAATCAGATCTTTTCATCATATTACCTCGTATATTGCAACTCTATTTTGTATTATCAGACTCTCTCCTAATCATATTATCGCATTTTCAGCGGTTTCCTTAAATAAAAGTTCCAGAATGTCACACTTTCACTTGCCATTCACCATAAATTTCTGCGCCAGATATCCCAAGACCGTTGCAATATCAGATAGCCAAACAGCACATAGGTTCCTCCTTTCAATGCAACATTTCACGTCTTACCTTATCACCATAAATAGTCTTAAATTCATCCCGCATGGAAATCGTATTCCAGCCGCGCTGCATGGCGGTTTTTTTCATTTTGTCGGCCTTGGCTGTGTTGCCCAGCTCGCGCTCCGTATCATCGCAGAGAACACAGAAGGCAGCGCTGTTGTATCGATTGTCCTGCAGGACGTACTCGAACATGCCGCTGTCGCCCATGCTGTTGCCGAAGGCCAGCACCGGCTTCTTGCCAATCTGCTTCAGAATGGAGAATATCTTCGCCGACTGCCCGTTTTCAATCAGGCGTGCGCCGGAAATCACAACCTTTTCCTGATGACGGTCGTAGAAATGCCCGTCAGGCTGATCTTTCCCCATCTTCGTGGTGGTGTACACAAAGTCCGAAGCGATGATGCGGTCAGGGGGAATGGGAATAACCCCCTCCACCAGTTCTCGCGTAGTGTCGCTTCCGCAAGCCGAATCGATATATACGGTAAAGCCGTTGTTGGTAAGGTAGGAGATGATCTCCACCATCGGCAGATAGAAGGCCTCGCCGCGTTTCAGATTCGTGAGGCCGGTCTCATTTGTCTGCATGAATTTGCGCACATAGGCACGGTACTCCTCCGGTGTCATACCCTGATATGCCTTGGTCAGATAGGCAACCAGCTGCTTGTTTTCCGCCGGGGTGAGCCCCGTCTTGTTCATGATCTTCGGCTGTACCTTTGCGGCAAATGCGGCCATTTTCTTGTCTGGCTGATAATCCTTGTCCTCCAAAGCACGGTAGAGGAACATCGTTTCCTGGAAATAAAGGGGCGCCGTTTCGCAGTAGAAGGTGCCATCCATGTCAAAGACGGCGATACGATTGGCAGCAGGGATAAAGTTTGCGCTGGTTGGGTCAGCCGCATCTTTCACAAACTGCGTGATCTTCTTCAATGTAGGCGAATCCGCATTCCAATACTGAAAATCAGCAGCTGCTGCCACATGCACAGCAGCAACTTCCTCCCGGGTGGCCGCCTGACCGATAGCAGAGCCGGCTGCCACAGACAAGGCCACCATGGCCGAAAGGACACAGGTTGACATTTTGCTTCTCTTCATCATTTTTCCCTCCAAATCATGCTGCTATATGGTTACTTGGCCAGAATCTCCAGCAGGCATGGGATCTCTGTCAGTCTATCCACAATGGTCCCGCAGCGGAACTCTTTCTCGGAAACGATGAGGGCCTGGGGGAATTCCTGCCAGTCGATGGCACCGATGCCTTTGATTTCGTTGTTGAAAAGCCGCAATTCCTCCCCATTCTGAAATTTCCGGAACAGAGTTTGCAGCGTCTCGGCGATATCCTGGTTCAGCACGCTGCCGTATACCTGCACCGCCTCGCTGTTCCCCAGGAATGTTGCTGCCACCTCCACCGTGCCGGAACCCAGATTCTCCAGCAGTGGTTTTACGTCCCAATAGAACAGATGAACTTTGTTTCCGCTCCCGGCCAATTTCTGTGCGTATTGATAAGTACCCAAAGCGTAGAATTGCTCCACCACCTTTGCCTTCGCGTCCAGAGCAGAGCTCATCGCCGTCTGCGTTTCGACATAGTCCTTTACCGCCTGCACGCCGGCTGGGTGAATCGTCTCAAGATAAACCAGGATATTGGTCAGCTCTTCTTCGATAAAGCCCTCGTATTTCTGCGCGCCCACAAAGGCTTTATATATCTGCATTTCGTCGTTGGCGATGCCGATGATATATTCAACGCCGGAGGAGACGCCCTTTTGATAAGCCTCATACACATCCACGGGAATCAGCTTCCCGTCGCGGGTTGGCGCCGACATATCCAAAACAAGTTTTTGCGCGGCTGCTTTCAGCTGTTCCGCCTTCAGCTGTAGGAGATCTGCCATGGCCGCTGACGCAGTTTCCTGCAGCAGTCTTTTGGCCAAGGTTCTGGATTTCTCCGGGGTGCCATAAGCTGCCAGAGGTGTCTCGTGGAAGATGAAAGCCCTTTGAAAAAGCCCCCTGGCCTGCTCGCAGGCCGCCAGAAGGCCGATGGACAGCGTGCCTGACTCAAAGCCCATAACGGTGATCCGCTCAGGATCCCCGCCGAAGGCGGCGATATTCTCCTTGATCCAGCGCAGCGCCGCGATCTGGTCTAAAAGACCGAGATTCAGCGCATCAGGATAGGCTTCCCCGCCGGGAACCGCCGCAAAATCAATGAAGCCAAAGATGCCAAGCCGGTAATTGAAGGTGACCCCCACAGCGTCCGGATAGATTTTGCTGAAATGCGCACCATACAGCAAGGGATCAGCGGAACCGCCATAGGAAAAATCGCCGTGATGGAAAATCACGATGACCGGCTTCTTCGCCGTTGCCTTTTTGCTGGCAGGGATGCAGATATTCAGCGTCAGGCAGTCCTCGCTTTGCCGGTGATGTTTCAGCAGCGAACCGTCATAATCCACCTGGATTGCCGATGCCCCTAAATATTTTGCCTCGAATACCTCAGCAGATTCAGGCAGCGGCTCCGGGGCTTTCCAGCGCAGCTTGCCCACCGGGGGCTTCGCATAAGGAATGCCGCAGAAATACAGGCTGTCCTTCCATTTCGTACCGACAAAGCAGCCCGTTTTCGTCTTTACGGCCAGATCGTCATCATAGGCCCCATAAATGGGCTGATTCTGCTGATTCAGTTCATCCACAAAGCTTTTTTCCGCCAGCAGATCATCAAATACGAAGCCTTGATTCCCGTCACCATATCGCTGGCGGATCCTGCGGATACGATACCAACGAAGAATCCTGCTGAAGGCAAAGACCAGCAGGGGAATCGTGATGACATACAGATACTGTCCCTCCACATATTCCAGCACATCCATGCCCATGGCCACAGCGATTTCCTGAGCGACCAAAAAAGCGAGAATGAATGCGGCAAATACCAGGAACTTGTATAGGGGCTTTTTCTGTACAATCTTGCTGAAAACGATCTTCCTTATGAATGATTCCAGCAACATGCCGCCGAAGAGACAGATTGCGACGCACAGCCACATCTCATAGCCCATAAGCTTCGGAATCTCAAAGCAGAATCCATAGCCGAGGGCCATGACGAGGGCAATCACAAAATCTTCAATCGTCAATAATTTCTTCATACGCCACCTCCCTTTACCGATCTCATATTTTTTCTCCAAAAGACATCATTTTTCCTGTTTATTTATCGAATCATCCCCTGTTTACTAACTTTGTGTTCCAGAATGTCACACTTCGTTCTTGCTTTTGCCCCTTTGTATGATTAAACTTAGATTGAAGAAGAAACCAGACGCAATGCGGAAAATAGAAAGAGCAGGACCTGGAAAAATCCGGGCATGGCCACGGCAGCACAGGTCTCCATCTTTTTTGAATGCCTCTTTGTCACCCTGCCCATGCCTATGTTTACCGCCATTGCATATCAGCATGATTGTGCTAAAATGGTAACAGTAATTTCAGATTTTTTCCAGAGTATGTGCTGAATGGAACAGCATAGGAAGGGGATTGGTAATGTACGAATGGATAAGCAGCATCTGTGCTGTATTTCAAGAACTGGCAGACTGGGTGTGGGGCTTCCCCACCAATGTGGAGTGGTATGCGAGACTCCCCATTATCGGCGAGCTGCCGCTGGTGATCATCCTGCTGGTGGGAACGGGGATATACTTCACCTGCCAGCTGCGCTTTGTCCAAATCAAGTATTTCAAATATGGACTGAATGTCCTGATAAACAGCCATAAGGAAAAACAGGGCATCACGCCCCTTGCTTCGTTCCTGCTCTCCACGGCTATGCGGGTGGGGCCGGGAAATATCCTAGGGGTGACGGGCGCAGTTTCCACCGGCGGCCCCGGTGCCCTGTTCTGGATGTGGGTGTCAGCATTCTTTGGCATGGCGACGGCTTTTGTCGAATCGACACTGTCACAGATTTATAAGGACAAGCAGGGGGATGAATACGTTGGCGGCCTGCCCTGTTATGGCAGGAAACTTCTGGGTGGAGCTGCTGTAATCGGCGGTGTCTTGAGCCTGCTCTATATCATCTATGCCCTGCTCTGCATCCCGGCCCAGGGTTTCAATACCATCTCCGCCATGGTGTCCGTCACCCAGAATGTGACGGGGACGACGGTTGCCGCAGACAGTTCTCTGGTCTGGGGATTCTTCCTGCTGCTGATGGGCTTGACCGCCTTTTCCATCTTCGGGGGCCTGCGGCGCATCACCCGCATAACCGACGTGCTGGTGCCGATCATGGCCGTGGTTTATGTAACAGCCGTCCTAATCATGATTGCCATGAACCTTGAACTGCTGCCCTGGTTCTTCTATGTGGTGGTAACGGAGGCCTTCCGGCCGGAACCGGTCTTTGGCGGCGCCCTGGGCATAGCCCTTTCCCAAGGCATCAAGCGCGGCCTCATGAGCAACGAGGCCGGACAGGGTACCCTTTCCATGCCCGCCGCCGTATCCCATGCCAAACACCCCTGCGACCAGGGGATCATCCAGGCAATTGGCGTATTTCTGGACACCATGGTCATCTGCACCCTGACAGGCTTTGTCCTCATCATGGGACAGGCCTGGCTCAAGGATGGCTCCGCGGCCTGGTTTGAAATGGGACGTCTGGAAAAATTCCTGGCTTCCTGTGCCAAAATGCTGGGCAGCGATGCCGGCTATGGATTGGCCACACTGGTCATCAGCATCTGCTTTGGCATCTTCGCCTTTACCTGCCTGCTGGGCTTCCTGTCCTTCTCCGAGATTTGTGCCCGACAGATTTCCAACAATAAGCTCTTCATCGCGGCTGTCCGCTTGGTGAATCTGGCCGTGCTGGCCTTCGGCATGATCACGAACATCGCCGGCTTCGACCTCAGCGCCCTCTGGAATCTCAGCGACTTTGCCAACATCGTGATGGTCTGCTGCAACCTGCCGCTGCTTTACCTGGGCTTTGGCAAAGTTCAGAAGGCCTTCGAGCATTTTGAATGCCAGGAAGGCAAATTCGATTCCGAAACCTTTGGCGATCCATTACCCGTCTGGGATGAATGCAACTGATATATCTGAATCTATCATTTACGGATAAAGGCAGCGCCCCCTCTGCGTGATGCAGAAGGGGCGCTGCCTTTTCACTGCTATTGCAGGCTAATCCCTGCGTTCAGCCTTCATGGTTATTTTCTTTTTATACATGGCATCATCTGCCCGGCGGAATATATCTTCTACACTGGAATCCTTATGCTTATCAAAATAAGCCGTTCCCACCGCAACAGAAGGGGCTTCCCATGGCTTGACGTTTTCTTTGCCCGCAAGGCTGCTTAAATTTTGCTCAAACTCTGCCAGTAAATGATCCGCATTTTCCAAATCCTTATTCCGCAGAATCACGACAAATTCATCGCCGCCTATTCTGTATACAGGCGAATGGGCGAACACTTCGCATACAACACGGCAGGCATTTTTTATAAGCATATCGCCATACTCATGACCATAGGTGTCATTGATCTTCTTTAAGAAATTAATGTCCAGCATAACAATGCCAAAATCTCCCATACGGCCTTTTGTTATCTCTTCATTGATATCTTCCACGCTCTCGCCATAGGCAAATTTATTTTTTACCCCCGTAAGCGAATCCGTTTTGGCCAGTTGTTTCATATGGGCTGTCTCTTTTTCTGCAGAAATAACCTGAAGCATGTAGGCTTTAATATTTTCTGTCATCTGGCCGATCGTATTGCTTAAAGACTCAACTTCATTTTTGATATCCAGGCTGGGTTTTTCAAATGTAAGTTGATCGGGAGATCTTACATACTTACTCTGCTCAATATAGCGAATCGCACTTTTCTCCAACCATTCAATCGGATCGGTTATATTCCTGGATGTCCATCTAAGAAATAACGCAATAAATATCGCGCCAATGACAATGATGATCAAAAGAACGTTAACGGTTTTATACAGGATATCACGATACATCTGCGTCAGATCTATATCGACCCCCAAAACCGCATAGGGGGCGCCCATGGAATCACGCAGCGCGTAGATGCCACAATAGGAATGCCCCCAATAGGTGCTGCTTTCCATGAATACGATGTCTTTCGTGCCCATGATTTTATGATATTTGTCGACTTCTTCTTTTGTATATTCGTCCTTTGTGATATCGCCAAGATACAGATTTCCTTCTGTATTCTCGTAGCGGTCATATTTGTTTTCCGCCGTCAAAATCGACATGACATGATTGCCGCCATCTTCTTTCAAAGGCTTGATAATATAAAGATACTGAGGGTTGAAATCTTCCTTGACATCATCCATGAAGGCCATCAGGTCCTTATATTTCTTGCTTGCTGTTTTCGTATCCGCACAATGTTTCAAGTCATCGTTATCAATATGACCGGTCACATACGTGATGATATTCCTTATATGGGCTTCACTCTGTTTGAAAAAGAACTCCCTGTAACTGAAATATATGCTGACCCCCAGACATAAGCACAATACCAATACAAACAGGATGCAGCCTATTTTGACGCTCCTTTTCAAAGGCCTTCGGATTCTTTTATTTTCCATATTCATGTCTTCACCACACCCGTTTAAACTGCAAGGCTGCTGAAACGTCCCGGTCATGGGCGCCTTTCTGCAGCTGCGCTTCTCCGTTCAGGAACCAGCCTTTGGCAAATTCCGTTTACCCTGACAGGGAGCAGATAAAATGGGTCTTATCCTGGTGGCTCTGCCATTGTTGCCTTCGTAACGGAAGGAAAGCTCCGGATCGGCCCCGGTTTCGGCATATCCATTCTGTTGCAGGCAGGAAAGCTGCAGCCCTGCATAGGGGCTGATATGCCAGATCTTGCCGTCGCTGGCATGAAGGTCGTACTTATACTCCCCGCCGATCTCTGCCAGCTGGGAATGGTATTGCGCCGCAGCATCAAGGCCCAGCACGCCGAGACTGCGGTGCAATTTATTCCGCCCCCAGCCATAATCGGCATAGATATAGGCATCGACGGCACCCCGCCTTCCCCACTGTACTTCCCCAGCTGTTTTTCATGATAAAGGCACCCTTCAGTTCATTGCCATCCTCATCCTTGAGCTTGAAAAGATAGTCATCATCCCAGCCCACCAAAACCTGACCGTGATTGACGGCTTCGTTCGTGCTATACCATTCCCCATAGTTAAAAAATCCTTGCTGCGCACTATCCGCTCCCCAGTGAGATGCCCGAACTGCACCATTTTCAACGATCATGTCCTTGAGCTTTTCAATAACTTCCTCTGGCAAAGGCCCCCGAACATCTAACTGATAGTAATCATGCAAGAGCCCTGTAGGAGCAATGGTATCGGTTACTGCCTTGTATTCCGGATCGGCAATGAAATTCTTCCAAAGGACATCCTTCTCTGCCATATACCATTTCTCAGCCTCCTCAAATGCCATCCCTTCCTCTATCTTTCTCCATGCTTCGGCCGTGAGTTCATTCTTTATTTTTTCAAATTCATCCCAGATCTCCCCGTATGGGGACTCTTCTTCCAGGACAATTCCCTTGTTGAGACAGGTCATGATACTTTGGATTGGAAACCCAAAGCCCTGCCATTAAAGCAGCTGCTATAGCTTTTGCCAGTCTCTTATCTTCTTTTCTGTCCGCCAAGTTTTTCATTGTCCTTCCCCCTGCGCACTCATTGTTTACATGCCTGTCCATAGGGCAATTGGTTAAATATCGTATTATAATTATTAATATTCTGTTTATTTTGCCTGAAAGCTGATTGCATTTGTTATCCTTTCTTGCTCACAATTATATCACAAGCACGAGCAAGCATAAATCCCTACGGCACCACTTTTCCCCGGAAACAAACAAAGCTGACATTTGACCAATCAAATTGACCGGTCAAATGTCAGCTTTTTACGAAGCGGCCTGTATGGATTTGTTCAGTGTATCAAAATCCCGCAGGATAAACTCTGATGTCTTCTCGTTGAAGCCATCCACGGCTTTTATCTGTACGCTGCGCTGATTACGCGTATTGATTTCCATATGCACCACAAGATCGATAAGATGTGGGACTTCCTGGAAGGAAGTCTTGGAAAGCAGCGCGTAGCGCATCAGGGCATGACCGGCATCCGAGCAGTCAGAAAGGCCCAAATGCACGCCCTTGCGGCCACGGCGCAGCGCGAGCAGGAGCGGCTTGGCGATTCCGGCTTCCAGCTCGTTGATGACAATTCCGTTTTTGGCAGCCAGTGCCTGATTGAATTCTGTTATGGGCGAATTGAAAGTAAAAATCGGGTGAATCTTCGCAGACTCATGAAAGGAAAACTCGTTGAAATTCTGCACCAGCACGGTACGCGCACCCAGGTGATGCAGTTCGTTGGCAATCGCGTTGAGGAAGGTCGTTTTACCCACCCCGTGGTTTCCGCAGACAATGATATTCAACCGCTGTGAAAAGGCATGGAACAGAACATCGCGCTGGGCTGGCGTAATGACGCGTCTGCCCACATAGGAAGAGAGCATATAGCTTGGTACTTTCAATTTCACTGGCTCCTTTATCAAAAAACTACAAAGCTGAGCATAGTCTATCACAAAATCTTAGAGGAGAAAAGCCTTATTTTCCTTATTGGCACAAAATTTTTCCAATGTTGATGACAGGGATGCTGCCACCAGGCGTCATGCTTTTCACCAAAACATAAACAGGAAGTAGTTTGGGGATATTTTGACTTGTCAAAATGGACAGGTTATGCTACACTTTGTGCAAGTCAATTTCACAATAGGATGTGTGATATCCATTATGGAAAAGTCAAAATTCATCGCGATTGACCTCAAATCCTTCTATGCTTCGGTGGAATGCATGGAACGGGGGCTCGATCCGCTGACGACAAATCTGGTGGTGGCAGACGAAAGCCGCACGGAAAAAACCATCTGTCTGGCCGCCAGTCCTGCCATCAAGAAGTACGGCGTGCCGGGACGGGCCCGTCTCTTTGAGGTCGTGCAGAAAATAAAATTCGCCAACTGTGCCCGCCGGTATCAGGCCCCCGGCAGAAAACTGGTTGGCGAATCCTGTGACAGTCAGGAACTTGCGAAAAATCCCCAGCTTGCCATCAGCTATATTGTGGCGCCTCCCCGCATGGCTCTTTACATGGATTACAGTTCACGGGTGTACGGCGTCTATCTACGTTATATCTCCCCCCGTGACATCCATACTTATTCCATTGACGAGGTATTCATCAATGCCGGCCCCTATCTGGACACCTATAAGCTGACCGCCCATGAACTGGCCATGAAGATGGTGCGGGAGGTGCTGGCCGAAACCGGCATCACCGCTACCGCCGGCATCGGCACCAATATGTACCTGGCTAAGATCGCCATGGATATCACGGCCAAACACATGCCCCCGGACAAGGACGGCGTGCGCATCGCTGAGCTCAACGAAATGAGCTACCGGCAGCAGCTCTGGAACCATACCCCCCTCACGGACTTTTGGCGGGTGGGACGTGGCTATGCCAAGAAGCTTGTCGATATGGGGCTGCATTCCATGGGAGATATTGCCCGCTATTCTATAAGCGCCAGGGGCGAATGTGACCTTTATCAGGTATTCGGCGTCAACGCCGAACTGCTCATCGACCATGCCTGGGGCTATGAACCCTGCACCATGGAAACCGTCAAAAGCTACCGTCCCGCCAGCACCAGCCTGAGCAGCGGGCAGGTACTCCACTGCCCGTATACCCACGAGCAGGCAAAGCTCATCGTCTGGGAAATGGCCGACCAACTAGTCCTTGACCTGGTGGAAAAGAAACTGCTGACCAATCAGATCGTGCTGGATGTGGGCTATGATATCGAAAACATGGCCAGGGGCTATACCGGTCCCGTCCATATCGACCACTACGGGCGCAAGGTGCCCAAGGCTGCCCATGGAACCATCAGCCTTGACCGGCACACATCTTCCACCAGAAAACTATTGCAGGAAACGCTGGCCCTCTATGACCGCATTACCCTGCCCCCTCTCCTTGTCCGCCGCATTACCGTAACCGCCGGCCGGCTGATCAGTGAAGACAGTCTGGCCTGTCAGCAGGAAGCCGTCGTGCAGTTCAGTCTCTTTGAGGACATGGAGAGCAAAGCCCGTCAGCAGGAAGCCGACCAGCAAGCGGAAAAACGGGAAAGATCCCTGCAACACGCCATGCTGGCCATCAAGCACCGCTTTGGCAAAAATGCCATCCTCAAAGCGGCCAACCTGAAAGAAGAAGCCCGCACCATCGAGCGCAACCGTGAAATAGGAGGTCATAAAGCATGAATGTGACACGAAAGATCGAAGACTATGCCGACATCATCAACCTGCCCCGCCCTGAGCTGCGCTGCCATCCCCGCATGCCCATGGAAAAAAGGGCCGCTCAGTTTTCCCCCTTCGCCGCTTTGACCGGCTATGACAAAGTGGTGGCAGAAACCGTCCGCAAGCATGAAGATAATATTGACACCTGATTTGAGGAGACAGTGCGCCCTGTCTCAGACCTCAGCCATATCCTCCGCTGACAAACAATTGAAACCTTTGGCTACGAGATGGGCCTCGGCCGTCTTCGTCTCACTTACCCGGAAGATCATATAAGCACCGTTCTTACCCGCAAAGGCGTACATGTACTCAATGTTGATCTTGGCCTCCTCAAAGGCCTGCAGGAGCTTGTCCAGGCCCCCCACCTCATCGGGAATGGCATAGACCAGCACCGGCGTAAGCGACGCGATGAAGTTGGCCTCCCCCAGCACATTGGTGGTCTCATAGACGTCATCCACCAGCATCCGCACGATGCCGAAGTCCTTGGTGTCCACCACCGTCAATGCCCGGATATTGATATCATTGGCCGTCAGCACAGAGGTCATCTTCTTGAGCATCCCCGGCTTGTTTTCAAGGAATACAGAAATCTGTTTTACACACATCTTCTTGCACCTCCCCGTCAGATTTTCCGGCGGTCAATCACCCGCACGGCCTTGCCTTCACTGCGCTCGATGCTCTTGGGTGCCACCAGCGTGACCTTGGCCCGGATGCCCAGAATATCCTTGATGCCGTCAGCCAGAGCCTTGCGCCGTTCGTCGATTTCGCCCACACTGTCGGTGAACATCTGAGGCGTCATTTCCACCCGGACATCCAATGTATCCGTATTGTTCACCCGATCCACAATCAGCTGATAGTTGGCGGCATAGCCCTGATTCAGCAGCACCGTCTCAATCTGGCTTGGGAACACGTTGACACCACGGATAATCAGCATATCATCGGAGCGGCCCTTGAGCTTGAGCATCCGCACATGGGTGCGCCCACAGGAGCAGGTTTCCCTGGTCAGGGTGCAGATATCCCGGGTGCGATAGCGCAGCATGGGAAAGGCCTGCTTGTCCAGCGCCGTGAACACCAGTTCCCCCTGGCTGCCCTCCGGCAGGACTTCGCCGGTTTCCGGATCGATGGTCTCCACGATGAAATGGTCTTCGTTCACATGCATGCCATTCTGGGCCGAGCACTCAAAGGCCACCCCAGGGCCGGAAATCTCCGTCAGCCCATAGATGTCATAAGCCTTGATGCCCAAGGTCTTCTCAATATCCTGCCGCATTTCCTCAGACCAGGCCTCGGCACCGAAGATGCCGATTTTCAGCGGGATATCCTCCGGCCGATAGCCCATCTCCTTCATGCTTTCAGCCAGATAAGCCGCATAGCTGGGCGTACAACAGAGAATCGTAGCCTTGAGGTCCATAATGAACATGACCTGCCGTTCCGTATTGCCGGAGCTGGCAGGCACCGTGAGGCATCCCACCTTATGGGAGCCACCGTCAACACCTGCCCCGCCGGTAAAGAGGCCATAGCCATAGGAAATCTGACAGACGTCCTCGTTTGTCCCCCCTGCCGCCATAATGGCCCGGGCGCAGCATTCCTCCCACATATCGATATCCGCCTGGGTGTAGAAGGCAATCACCCGTTTGCCCGTGGTGCCCGATGTAGAGTGGATGCGCACGCAGTCCTTCAGTGGTACCGCCAGCATACCATAGGGATAGGCCTTGCGCAGATCCTTCTTGGACAGGAAGGGCAGCTTGTAAAGATCAGCCGTGGATTTAATATCCTCGGGGCGCACGCCCTTTTCCTCCATCTTCTTGCGGTAATAAGGCACATGCTCCCAGACATGATGCACCTGCTTGATGAGTTTTTCGTTCTGTATGGCCTTGATTTTCTCATAAGGCGCACATTCCATTTCCTGCTGGAAATAACGTTCCATATAGTTCCCCCTGTTCTTTGTTTTCCTCTTTGGGAAAGCTCTTTGTTATAGCCCCTTCCACCGCTGCGCGGTCCCCCTTCCCCAAAGGGGAAGGCTATCTCAACCTTGATAATTCTTTCCTAACGCAAATGCCTTGCGATTGATTTCCAGGAACTTCGGCGGCACATTGTCCGTCAATACGGCCTGCCATTTTTCCTCGGGAATGTCAAAATAATGGGAAAGCCTGCCCAAAAGCACGATATTGACGGCTTTGACCGAACCGGCTTCCCGGGCCAGTGTCAGACAGTCCATGGCGTCCAGCTTTACGCCCTGCTCCCGGATTTTTTCCACCAGCCCTTGCGGATATTCAGCCTGTCCCGTAATCACCGGCATGGGATCGATTTGCTGGGTATTAGTCACAATCTGTCCCTCAGGCTTCAAATAGGCCAACCAGCGGGCCGTTTCCAGAATTTCAAAGGACACGATGTAATCCGCTTCCCCTGCATCCACCACAGGGGAGTACACATGATCGCCAAAGCGCACATAGGTGATGACGCTGCCACCACGCTGGGACATGCCATGAACCTCGGACACCTTGACATCATAGCCTTCCCGCAGCAGCAGATCCCCCAGTATCTTGCTGGCCAAAAGGGAACCTTGGCCGCCAACGCCTACGATGATGATATTCTTTGTCTTCATACGCCTCAACCTTTCTCCCCGGTGCTGGAAAACGCCTGCTTCGGACAGAGCTGGCTGCAGACTTCACAGCCCACGCACTGGGTGGCATCCACCACAGCCTTGCCCTCCTTCATGGAAATGGCAGGACACCCTACCCGCATGCAGCTCTTGCAGCCAATGCACTTTTCCTTGTCCACCACAAGGGGCGGGCGATGCTTCACCTTCTTGAGCAGTGCACAGGGACGGCGGGAGATAATAACAGAGGCCTCATCCACGGCCAGCTCCTCAGCAATAGCCGTATCGCAGGCCTTAAGGTCATAGGGATCCACCACCCGCACCCGCTTAAAGCCCATGGCCCAGCAGAGGGCTTCCAGATCGATTCTCCCCGCAGGCTCGCCCTTGATATTGTAACCCGTGGCCGGATTCTGCTGGTGGCCCGTCATGCCCGTGATGCTGTTGTCCAGGATGACGATGGTGGAAGCCGACTGATTGTAGGCCACATTGGCCAGCCCTGTCATGCCCGAGTGCATAAAGGTGGAATCGCCGATAACGGCCACCACATTCCCAGCTTTCTCCCCCAGCACCTTATGGAACCCATGGGTGGCACCAATAGAAGCGCCCATGCAGAGTGTCATCTCGATGGCCCCCAACGGCGGTACAGCTCCCAGGGTATAACAGCCGATATCCCCCAGCACCGTGCATTTGCGCTTTTTCAGGGCATAGAACATGCCCCGGTGGGGGCAGCCCGCGCACATAACCGGCGGCCGGGGGGGAACAGGCTCTGCAATACTCGTTCCCTTTGGCACCTCCCGGTCAAAGGCTGCCGCCAATTTATTCTGGGAGAATTCATCGATGCCCGGCAGGATATCACGACCGGATACGGTCAGCCCCATGGCCCTGACCTGCTGTTCGATCACATCGTCCAGTTCTTCCACCACCACGAGTTTTTTCACCTTGGCGGCAAAGTCCCGAATCAGCTTATCGGGCAAGGGATTGGTCATGCCCAGCTTCAGGACGCTGACCTCATCCCCGAAAACTTCCTTGACATATTGATAAGAAGTGGATGCGGTAATGATACCTAAATCCGTGCCCCCCATCTCCACGTGGTTGATTTCAGCGGTTTCCGCATACTCCCGCAGAGCTTTTGTACGCGCCTCCACAATGGGGTGGCGCTTCTTGGCATTCCCCGGCATCATGACGTATTTGGCGATATCTTTCGCATAGGGCTTTTCCTGCTCCACCCGTTCCCCCGTTTCCACCACGGACTGGGAATGGGCTACCCGGGTACAGGTTTTCAGGAGCACCGGCGTGTCGAAACGCTCCGACAGCTCATAGGCCAGTTTTGTGAAGGCCAGGGCTTCGGCGGAATCCGCCGGCTCCAGCATGGGAACCTTGGCGGCGATGGCATAATGGCGGCTGTCCTGCTCATTCTGGGAAGAATGCATGCCCGCATCGTCGGCCACCACGATGACCAGCCCTGCATTAACCCCCGTATAAGACATGGTGAACAAGGGGTCAGCTGCCACATTAAGCCCCACATGCTTCTGGGCGCAGAAGGCGCGCCGGCCGGCTAGCGAAGCCCCGAAGGCCGATTCCATGGCCACCTTCTCATTGGGCGCCCATTCACAGTAGATCTCATCGTATTTGACTGCTTCCTCCGTGATCTCGGTACTGGGTGTACCGGGATAGCTGGAGACAAAGCAGACACCTGCTTCATAAAGGCCACGGGCGATGGCCTTGTTGCCCAGCATCAGTTCTTTCTTCATAGCTCTCCTCTTTTCTGTATGGGTTATCGTTGGGTCTCCTGCGCCACGAGATTTTCGATGCCATAGCGCTTGCGCAGGACAGGCTTTTCAATCTTGCCCGTGGCATTGCGGGGCACCGGCTCAAAGATGATTTTCTTGGGGCGTTTGTAACGGGGCAGATCCAGACAGAATTCCTCAATCTCCGCCTCAGTGCAGCTCATGCCCTCCTTGAGCTCGATAATGGCCGTGCTGATTTCCCCAAGACGCCGGTCGGGCAGGCCGATGACCGCCACATCCTTGATCTTGTGGTATTTATGCAGGAAGTCCTCGATCTGCACGGGATAGATATTCTCGCCGCCGCTGACGATGACATCCTTCTTGCGATCCACCAGATAGTAAAAACCCTCCTCATCCTGCCGGGCCATATCCCCCGTCAGCAGCCAGCCATCATGCAGCACGGCGGCCGTGGCTTCCTCGTCATGGTAATAACAGGTCATAACCCCGGGGCCTTTGACACAAAGCTCGCCGATCTCTCCCTGGGGCACCTCCTGCCCCTGCTCATCCAGGATGCGGCACTGCCAGCGGTAGCCGGGAACGCCGATGGCCCCCACCTTGCGGATATTCTCCAGCCCCAGATGCACGCAGCCCGGCCCCGTGGATTCCGACAAGCCGTAGTTGGTATCGTAATCGTGATGGGGAAAATACTCCTTCCAGCGGCGGATCAAGCTGGGCGGCACAGGCTGGGCCCCGATATGCATCAGCCGCCACTGGGCAAGTTCATAATCCGCCAGCTTCAATTCCCCGCTGTCCAAGGCATCCAGAATATCCTGGGCCCAGGGCACCAGCAGCCAGACAATGGTGCAATGCTCCTGGGACACAGCCGAGAGAATGACATCAGGCTTGGCGCCTTTGAGCAGCACGGCCCGGCTGCCGGAAATCAAACTGCCCATCCAATGGAACTTAGCTCCCGTATGATAGAGGGGCGGAATGCAGAGGAACACATCCTCCCGCCCCGTCTTATGATGCTTCTGCTCCATCTGAGCCGCCTGAGTCAGGCTTTGATGCTTATGCAGGATGGCCTTGGGAAAGCCCGTGGTGCCCGAGGAAAAATAGATGGCCCCCAGATCGTCATCGGTAATCAGGGGTGCATCCGGCTTGGTGCTGGGGCAGTCCGCCGCCAGGATATGATAGCTTTCCGCAAAGCTGGGGCAGTTGTCCCCCACATAGATCAACAGCCGCCCTTTGGACAGGCGCTCCGCATTGGTCTCGATGCGCCCGATAAACTCCGGCCCAAAGATGATGGCCTGCACCTCCGCCAGCTCGGCGCAGTAGAGGATTTCCCCGGCATCGTAGCGGAAATTGAAGGGCACGGCAATGGCGCCGGTCTTTAAGATGCCAAAATAGATGGGCAGCCATTCCAGGCTGTTGTACATGATGATGGCCACCTTGTCCCCCTTGCCGATGCCCCGCTGCAGCAGCATATTGGCGCAGCGGTTGGCCTTCTCGTCAAAGACGCTCCAGGTGATTTCCCGCCGGTAGGGCGCAAAGGAATTTGCTTCAATGAGACTGTATTCCTTCCAGCTCAGACGGCGGTTGTCCGGCTCTGCGGGGTTGAGTTCCACCAGCGCCACCTCATCCCCATAAAGCTGCGCATTTCGTTCCAGATAATCCATAACAGGCATATCGCTTAACCATCTCCTTTATTGTGCACAAAATCGTAAAATTTCAGCAATTAATACAAATTTCGGCATACAGACCATATTTTCCTTCTTGCAAATTGTCCTGCACAAAAAAAAATTGACCGGTCAATCTGACATGTCAAAACCTGATAATCAGGACAAAACCGTCCGGCCGAGAGTACAAATGGCTATGTGCCATGATGACAGTTGACTATCAGCCGAACACTCACACCGCTAGGCACATCATAAAAATCAGCTGTCCTGTCATATTTGGCAGAACAGCTGATTTTTATATGCTATCTATATGGTACCTCTGTTATACTTGAAACAATAAAATAATTAGAGAATTTTGTATTGACATGTATCGAAAATATTAGCTTTCAGGAGTTGATCAAATGAATACCCAAGCTTTCATTTGTTGGAAAAATGACCATTCAAATAAATATTGTCAATTCACATATCCTATCGATGCTTTTGGTTACGAAAATATAATTGACGGATATGAATTTACACTTATAGGAAGCACTTGTGAATTGTACGATATTCTACGATTATTGAAAGTTGACAAATTCCCAAAAGAATTCCTAGACCACGAATCGAATCTATTGCGTTTTGGCATATCATACAAGGGGATAATTAGGGGATGTATAGTCTTATATAAATCACATAATTACAAATTTTATCTTCCAATACCTTGTGATGAAAAATTAATTACCACCATAAACAAATGGTTAAATTCTATGAATGATTAGCAGGATATTGCTCTTTCATTGCAGAAATAGTCTAACAAGATAATATGCACCTTATATTTCCTGACAAGGGAGGTTATCATAATGGACTCTGCCAATAAAAGCAAGGTGAAATTTTTGTTGCTGCTCGATGCCTTGCTACATACTAATCATGCAAATCCAAGAGCCACACCAAAGTTAATCAACGACGTCGAAACAGCCTTGGAATCCATTTTCCCTCAAGAACAAAACAATACTATATCCGATACCACAATTGGCAGATATATAAAATCAATCAATGCCAGCAAGCTCTTCCATATTGAAACCATGAAAGCCAAGAAAAGTGGTTACTACTGCGATAAATTTCTCTTTGATTCAGCAGAATTCTCGGTAATTGCGCAGGCTCTTTTCCAATCTCCATCCATTTCTACAAAAGAAACCATTGCTTTATTAGGAAAATTTATGCATCGCACGGATGCTCTTGGCGATAAATATCTTAAAATCATGATGAAACAGCTTAGTAACACCGCACCACGTCGTAAGACAAAACGAAAAATACTTCCTATCATCCAAATTATCCTGGAATCAATCTGGTATGAAAATAAAATTTCTTTTACCTACTATATCAATGATACAAATGAAATAAAAAAGCGGCATAAACATATTGACGAAAAAACCGGCCAGCCTAAGAAATACATCGTTTCCCCTTATTTTCTTGTTTGGCACTCTGATGAATGTTATCTGATTGCCAATCTCGACAGTCTCAATGAAAAAGGACGCAAAACATTTACTCATTTCAAGGTATCACGCATCGCAAATGACATCATGCGATTAACAATGTCACCTGTAGAGTCAATTTCTCTTATGGATGAGTATAAACATTATTACATACCAGAAAAGAATAAATGTAGCAAAACTAACGAAACGGTGGATTTCGAAAAATTATCACATCAAACGGCATTGAAAAGCTTTGCTCTTGACCGTTACATGCGAGAGCATTTATGGATGTTCCATAGCATGTCTGCCCCCATAAAGCTGCGTCTGTATTTCACGGAAGATTCCGTACGTCTGATACAAATGCGCTTTGATCTGGATAGCCGTGCTCTGAAACTCAATCCCATCAGTGGACGTTATGCAAAAGACGGTAAGCAGTTATACAGTGCCTACATCCGTGTTCAAGAAAATGAAGGTCTGTATGTTTGGCTGATGCAGATGGGGAGCCGTATCTTTGTCAAAGAACCAGCCTCCATCCGCGAAAAGCTCAAACAACGCCTACAAGATGCATTAGATGTCAACGCTTATCTTGAAAACAATTAGTATCCCAATACACAATTTCATGGTATGCATCCGGTAAAGCCTGCTGCATTTCCTTAAACAGATCCATAGCCGAGGCCCCAGCCGTATTGATGGATAGCAATGCAGTACGACTGGCGGCCACGGCTTCATTGGTATTATCAAGGGCATCAAGAGCTTTCAACATAAATTCCTTTACCTCGGCATGTTTTCCTCTTTTAGCAGCTAATTTTGCCTTGCATTGATTGCCATAAAAAACATAACTGTTGTTCTTGCTGCCTGCGTTTTTATAACGTTCAATCATATCATCAGCCAGGGCTTCTGCTTCCTGCGCCTGTCCTAGTTCGCAAAGGATTAGGAACTTATGCATCAAAAGATTGCCACGAATCGTGAACTCATAATCATCAGTTCGGGATTCGGCAAGGTCTATTGCCTGTTCAATATGCTGGAGCGCCTGCTCGTTATCACCTTGCTGGCTCTCCAGTATGCTAAGATCACGAAGTGCCCACGCACGTAAATCTATATCAGAGGATCTATCGGACGATTTTTCATTAAGTGGAATAGCAATCGCATCACGAAATAGTTCAATGGCATATTTTGGATAATTAAGGCCATACATATTCAATAATCTTGCTAAAGTTGCTTTATGCTCCCAATTATCATAATTGTTATATGTTAGCAATGGTGGGGTTAATTTGGATTTATCTTGAACCAGCTGCACAAGCTCATTATATTTTTCTTTTGTCATTATAATATATACTCTCCTTTTTCCTACTTAATCACCGCTACCTTTATATTGAGTCTTTTGATTAAAATAAGACGGCTCAACACCTTAAACTGATTATACTATACATTTAATGATGTAGTGTTTATAATAGAATTTATTTCGATTGCATCAGGAAATTCCACATTATTTTTTTCAGTAGTAGTTTTACCATACTTATCTATCATTACGAACTCACTATCTATGGAAATTTTAAATTTTTTAAACATATTATTGGTGATTCTTCCCAAGTTTCCTTTTGGTTTAATTTTCTTCTCGATTTTATCATAATATTTCTTACATTTCTCCCTCCTAGCTTCATTATTCAAATACTCATCCCATATGAGCTTATTATAATCAATAATAAGCTCTCTGTATTTATTATAGATTTTTTGTCGAAGTGCTTTTTGAAATCTCCTAGGTAAGTCTCCTTTTGCTTCATGTCCAGTTAACGGATCAAACATTTTGGGTATAAGCATTATATTCCATGGTGCTGAAAACATATACATATTTTTGGTTTTCCCCCAAACATGTGAAACTTGATAATTTATATAATTAGTCTTATTCTCATCCGCTACCAGTCTTTTTAAAATCTCTTGTGGTTCTTTATTATTAGTCGGATCCGTACATATCTCTAATCCAAATACTTCCTTATAAAAATCTATATAAAGCTCTTTAGAACCTTCACTTCTTCCATACTTTCTAATATACACATTTTCTTCATTATTCAATTTTCTTCTTTTATCATCAATTCTTTTCTTAAGCTTATCCCATTCATTTTTTGCTTTATCTTCATTAGGCATAGAATATGCATCCACCCCCCAATTAATAAATTGTTCTTTATCTACTTTAATTTTTTCTAAAAAAATTTCATACCCATCCTTTGTTGTTTTAGCTTCTTCCAATTCATTATTATTTTTCTTCGCCATAAATAATCACCTCATATTTCATCATGCAAGGTCATTCTCTTATTTACTCAAACTTCGCACATCCGAAACAAGCCTTCTATCAGGCGTAGCATAGGGAACTGACTGCTAAAAAGGCAACATCATGCACATCGGTTCAGGCAATTGTGCCATAAATCAGGCAGATTTTCCAAAAAGGAATCTAGCATGGCATTTAGTTTTTTTCAAGGAAAAGCCATTTTTCCGTTATCATGGATACAAGCTTTTTCAACACCATAATCAGCGCATCCATGTACTGTAAATCCTGCAATTCATCGCACGAAACATAGAATAATTCGCCAATACTCCGCTTATCGACTTTTCTGCGTTGTTCCAGAGATAACAGCATATATCTAGCCAACACAACAGACACATGGGCGGTCATTGCATCATAAGACATAGTTCTGCTCTCTTTGCCAAGTTTCAGATACGATTTGCACATTTTGAAAAAGACTTCTATATTCCAGCGCTTGCCATAGGTTTGGATGATTTCTTCTTCGGACAGATTGACATCCGTAGAAACCAAAATCAGATAATCCTGTCGGTTGTTCCTGTTTCTAACAAAGACCAGTTTTACGGGAATAGTCTGGTTTCCTTTAATAGCCTCCGCTTCTACGGAAAGAAGATACGAGGATCGGCCACGGCGCTTCTTGGCTGCTCGGAAAATGGCAGGTGCACTTTGCATCCGTCTATTGTAGCGAAAATGAATTTTGTCACTTTTCTTGACCATGCCAATGACATCGTAGCCAATATCCTTGACTTGTAGCAAAGAAGACGGTGAACAGAACCAAGTGTCAAAAAGGACATACTTTGCTGGAACATCAGCAGCTTTCGCATCTTTCAGCAAGGTCAGCATCACGCTGGTAGCCTTAGTCTGCGCCAGTTTACGCAGTTTGCCACCATTGCTTCTCGCATCAATATCTGAAGATGCTTCCTGCAGTCGGTTTTCACGTTCTGCGGAAGATAACAGGCACTGACTCAACGGCAGAAAGGAATTCCCATCACTCCAGCCAAGCGTTAACATACGGAAACCTTTGGTATATTTATGCTCTACATGGTCATAGACCTTAGCCAGCAGTTCTACCTTTTTCGCGCGTGCCCGGCTGAAAAGAGAATCGTCGATGATAAGTACATTGCGACGTCTCTCGTTGGTGAGTGGTTCAATCTTCTGGATAACTGCCGAGGATAGCTGTAATGTGAATTTGCGCCAGTTGATGCTGCTGGAATTCATAAATCGGTAAAAGGTATCCTTAGCAAAAGGGATAGACGTTGAAGATTCTCGCTGCTTTTGGAAGAATGATTTACTGCTGAAGGCATTTTCAAAAGCTACCTGAAATACGTCTTTGACCGAAAAGCCGCGTACCTTGTATGCATTGCAGGCTTTAAGAATCCGTCCTACATGGAATTCTTCAAGAAAACGAGAAATTTTCGAGGAAAGGAGTTCACGAGACTGGTGATTATGTGCTACAATATTCATGGCATAAGCCCTCCGTTTATGTTGTGATAGTTTAGGCACTTTCATTATACAAAACGGAGACGGCTTATGCTATTTTATTTTAGAAAATCTGATTTAATAATTAATGGGCAGTTTTACAACTGCGAAGTTTGAGTTATTTAATAAAAATTCATCAAATCGATTATTATATGTTTTATTATTATTAAGCGTTTTTTGTGCTAAATCTTCATCAATTCCCTTCTCAATGTATTTCATCTTAACATAACGCATATATATATCTATTGATTTTATGCGTTTAACATTTTTCAACCAATCTTCATATTCTGCCAATAAATCTTCTGTAACCTTCACACTACTAGGATTGACTTTTTCCTTCAATACTTCAAGTATTTTTATCATCCCCAACGTATCAAGTTTGCAATATTTCAACAACTGCTGCCGCTTTTCTTCGATATTTTCACAATCATCTTCAGCCATTTCCAGATAGATTGCCGACGCCTCATTGCCTTTATGCACGCCCTGCAGATTTTCATAATTTAAATCCGAATCATTCGGGCAAAGGGCTGGCAACACTTCTTTTATGCTGTAACTTCCTTTGAATTCCTTGCGATAGTACCATCTAGCCTTGAAAGGCTGCATCATATCCACAAAGTTCCCTGTCATTTCCAGCAGTCGTTCACGCATTTCCGGATAAGCTTCTGCCAATTCACGGATGCGAGTTGATTCAAAACTGGCATTGTAAGCTACAATACAGGCCCTTGGGGGAATTTCCTGACAGATTCTTTGGGCAATTTCTTTACGGGAGTCATTATGGGGATTCCCCAGATATTCGATATGTTTCAGTTCCGCATCTTCTGAGTCTAGAATATGCAGGGAATATTGAAATACCTGCATTTGATAAGGCTTTGTTCCTTTGTACCGAGGAATTGCTGGATTTATGGTTTCAAAGTCAAGGAAATATAGGGGGTAATGAAATTGACTCAAAAAATCTTTCATAGCAGGCTGGTCAATATATTCCCCCTTATTATTAAGCTCATAATCTACTTGTTGTTTGTATGTCGCATTCGTTAGCTCAGGCAGAACTTCTGCAAAGGAGCAATAGCCCCCTTTGTAATACTTAACCTTTGTTTTCGTTTTCATACCGTGAATATCGAAAACATTTGGTTTTTCCAGCCCTTTGGAACAATAGGTAAAATAGGGGCAGTCATACGTATGCAGTGTATTCTTTACAGCGAAACATTGTAAGCCAATATCCGTGGATGGCTCATTTTCCCCTGCCTCCTCCATATAGCAGGCCAGCTCTGCAATGTTTTCCTTGATGGTATCCTGCATTCCCAACACATGTTCCGTCAGGTCAACGATTTTGAATAGCTGCTGTATATCCAGCTCATCACCTCGGACATAGGTATTGTCAATATGCACCAGACACGCCTTTTGCACCTCAAAGCCAGCCTTTGTCAGCACATAACACTGGAAGGAAATGTCCTGGAGATAGATTGGCTTTACTTCCTTGCTGGCCTTGACCTCGTATAGTTCCACTTTTCCTTGCTCCAGAATCCGCAGTATATCTACACTGCAAAAGAGCTTGTCCACAAAGAAGGATGCCTCTGCTATGACGGATGCCCCCTTCTTCAGCTCAATCTGGGTATCCTGCGCCATTTTTTTACGGTCATCATTATATGCAATTTCACTAAAGTCACCGAATAGGCCCCTAGCCAACTTACCTACTGCAGTGCCTTCGTTAAATAGGGCCTGATTGTTGTAGGACTCATCATAGGCTTTTTCATTGTATTTTCTGAGCCAGACACGCTTGGGACATTGTAAGCCTTCGCAATATCTGCTTTTTGACAGGTCAATTGCCACAGTATCACCTCCAGAATTTTCCGACATCGCTGTTTAATTCTTCTTTATGCAAGTAAAATCCTGCATAGTCGCAGCTTTCAAACGGCCATTTTTTTTGTAATGACAGTCAGCATTGAATTCGTGTTGGCTACCGTTCCTAATTCGAATACGGTCAGGAAAAATTGGTCATCTTTTGTAATCTCGCACAAGCGCTGATGCATTTCTGTCAGCTTATCCCTATGTCCCTGACTGCCATCTACCGTAGTCAGATAACAGTAGCCTGTATAGGCATCCTTCAGCTTTCGCAGGTTCACATCATTGGCCAGAAAATTATCCACGATTGTTTTTTCTTCATTTTCACTGGAGTATGTATCAAACACATCTATAATCTGATTGGCTTGCCGGGGAAATACCTTACGAATTACAGCGAAGTCGCTCGGTTGTGCTTCTGGGGCCTTGGTATGCAGGTGAAATGCCCGCAAACTCCAGCACAGATAGATTGCCAAATGCCAGTAAACATAATTGTTATGGATGAAATATATCCCATTTGCCTTTTTGCATAAATGACGGAGCAAATCATCATTTTTATGCGCATCCTTCTCAAGCTGACATACTACAATGATGAAATCGGCTCGATTTTCACAATAGTAATTAGCCAACTTTTTCATACATGCTAAATCCGTACGGCAATTACCATTCACGATAAAAACGGTTGCTGCGGCCTCTTCACATAAACGGCTGACCTCTAAACGCTCCTGCAGAGAAAGTTCCCCCGTAGCCATTTTAGGATATAACGGCTTGCAGAGCAGCTCCTGCTGCTCTGCTGCCGGAAGTTGCGGAAATATCTGGTCTTCTTCACCAATACTTATCAAGGCCGGTTTTTTGGTGTACATCATGAAAATTGTAACCCTCCAGAATCAACTATCTGTTTTTGGTATGTAGAATTTTTTCTTTCTGATTTCGTAGGCCACCAGTTGCCTACGTGGATGTGCTGATTTTTTGACAATATCGCTATCCTTCAAAAAGTCGGTATCAAATACAGTGGCGTTGGGTTCATTGTATCGATTACGAAGATTCTGATGGACAAAAATTAATTTTCCACTCTCATCCTGCATTTCATACTTACGATTGCGATGAATACGTCGCATGAATTCATACCAATCTTCATAGAACTTGCCAACATCTGCCTGTTCATCCATTGCACATTCAACTTCAAACCCGCCCAGTTCTTCACGCCATACGCTTTTTATTTCCGCAAAATTTTCCTCTGTTTCATCCGCTACCACTTCTGCCGTATACATAAAACTTTCATTAACGCCCTCGATGAAAACAAGGTTATCGTCTTTCTGATGTTCTAACAGCCAGCTCATCATCTCGCCATTGCCGTCACCTGTACCTATATAATTCCCCAGGAAAACGACTAAGTCCTGCTGGGGCTGAACTGCCAACTGTTGCCAGACGTCCTGAAATTTTTCGTAATCGCCATTAATCTCCCCTATGACATAGATGTTCTCGTATTTGCTTTTCACGGTAGTCTCCCCCTTCATCTTTTTATTCTTCAATGAAACCAATTGCCCGGTCACAGTTGCTGCCGTATTCCACAAAAGTTTCCTCGACCTCCTCGAAGTCAGCTGCAGTGAGTGTCATCAGCATTTCCTTATTGACTATACCGTTAACGGATTCAGCATAGATACGGTCTGCCTGATTAAGAATGGCCTTATGCAGCAGATTCCGGGCATAGCGTCCGTTGCCAAAGTCCGTCATGCGCACAGCCCGCCGGAAAATCTGATGGCATGCCTCCCTTGCCTCTTCGCTCAGCTCATAGCAACGTTCCTCTGCCATCTTCAACAGGATTTCATCCAACTGATTTGGCGTATAGTCGTTAAAGGTCAACTGGAAACCGATACGGCTGCGCAAGCCTTCGTTTTTCCGCAGGAAATTCATGGTCTTGTCTGGGTAGCCGGCGAAAATAACGATGGTGTCATCCCGGTGATTTTCCATCTGCTGCACAATGGTGTTGATGGCTTCATCGCCGAAGCTGCCATCTTTAGCATCTACCAAGGAATATACTTCATCAATGAAGAGAATACCTCCCTTGGCTTCACGGAATTTTTTCTCCACAGTTTTTGCAGTCCAGCCAACGAACTGCCCTACAAGGTCTTGACGGCCGCATTCCACAAAAATATCACCCTGCAATATCTGTTCATCGCTGAGAATCCGTGCCAATAACCGTGCCACAGTGGTTTTGGCCGAGCCTGGATTGCCAAAGAATACCATATGAGGGGCATTGCCACCTGCTGGCAGTCCGGCCTTTTTCCGCTGCTTCTGCAATTTTGAGAAGGCCAAAATGCTATTTACCAGTGATTTTACATTATCCAGCCCCACCAACTGGTTCAGTTCTTCGTAAGCTGAACTGCGACTTTTTACGCTGCTGTTGATTTTGATAACCTCAGCACTTTTATAAGCCCGGTAAATCTTCTCGGATAATGTTTTCTTACAATACTCATTGTAGGCAGTCTGTACTTCTGACATACGGTACATTTCTTTTTTCAAAGTCTTGCGGAAGGCTTTGGCATTCCAGCCGGGGAATTTCCGCTCTTTTTGCAGTTCCTTAGCGAAGGTCATGGCAGATTCGACATTCCCCACCCCTTCCCGTATGGAAATAAAGGACACATCTGGTACCAGCTGTTCCATAACCTTATGGGAAAGAGTTGCCTGCTGGCCGATGTCTACCAGCATGAACAGTACATTTTGCTGGTGCTGACGAATAAGCTGCTCAAAGAAGTCCACCAAAATGTGATTGGCATTCGCATATTGGCCGCTGTCTTCCGTCTGACCATTAAGGAAGAATAAGATTACGCCACCATAGGAGTCCTTGCAAATCTTATGGATATTTTTATCATCGTTGCAGCGTTTTCCAATATGGTCAATAATGTTCTTGCGGAGGCTGACGATACGGCCATTCTTGTAAAGGCCCTGCATTAGTAGATTTATCATGCGATGAGCTGATGTCAGGCTTTCTGCATGAATTTGATAATGGACAGGATGTCCCCAAAAGCCCTGCGCATTCTGCTTATCATAAATCCTAGCCATCTCTTCCCGCAAAGATTCGTCGGCAATCATACATTTCAGCTTTACCTGACAGCTCCGATAGGACAGCATTTCTGCCGGACAGAGAGCTTCACTGTAGCAATAATAACTGCGATTGTTATTACGGCTATGCTCATCGATGTTCAGAACTTGCAGGACATTCCGATGATAGCGGGAATTGATGAAGTCTTCAAAGGAACCACGCTCTGTACAATTGACAAATGCATCCTGTGAGATTTCCTCAAGGTTCTGGAGTTCCATTGTCTCTATACCTAAATTTATGTTCAGTTTTGAGACCTTCGTTTCAATAAACGAAAGTAATTCCGCCGATTCCTTTATACCGTTTTTGTTAGCTACGATGGCTATGGACATGGATTCTGTATTCGCTTCATAGACAAATACATTGTAGGCTTCCCCACGCACCTGCAAGCCTGCTACCGAACTGATTTTGCTGACATTTTCAGCCCATTCACTCGCCGTTTCCCTGTCTGTGCCATCATCCTTGCGCTGCAGTACGGAATTATCCCGCAGTGTGTACCGGAGAATCGCCTTGTAGTAAATCATGCTGACGCATCTCCTCTCCTGTGCATTTATTTTCTGATTAACTATATTGTAGCAGTTAAAATGCAGTGCGCCGCTATGAATTTGGCTGTTCCGTCAAATCTGACAGAACAGCCATTCCCCCATAATAATAGGGAATGCCACAATTCTGTCATTCCCTGCTTCATATTCATTTTTCAAGATACATCCCCAACCAATCGGCTATATCTTTCCGGCGCTCCATTTTTGGCCCCAGAGCGGCAAGAAATTCAGGATAGTCCCTGCGCCGTACATCATCCAATATCAACACTTTCAACTTGGCAGAAGCCCTGGAACAGCCTACATAGAGCAAGCGCCGGCTGGTTTCGTCAAGCAGTTCGGAGGTTTTGATGTCTATTATCAGCACTGCCTTTGCTTCCAAACCTTTAAAGCGCCGCACAGTCGTGAACCAAAGTTTGCCCGGTTCCTGCTTATGGGCAAGGGGAATTTTGGTTATTTCCCCTGCGTTGCCCAATATACTGTTCTTCAATGTATGTGTTGTCAGGATGACCATATCGGACAGGGAAATACCTGCTCCAATATTTTGATTGACAAAGGATTCCGCAGCACTTATTATATCCTTTTCCTGGGTGCAGAACTGTACCATAGGTGTTTCGCCATGATTTTCGTTGACATAACCCTTGAACTTGATTTTGCCGATACAACTAAGGGATTTGCTGATTTCAGCAGTGTTCCGGCAGTTCTGATACAAAACAAGGCGGCAGTCCATCGACCTGTCAATCCAGGCGCTGGCATTCTCCTTCAACGTGCCATCCGGCAGCTTACGCGTGATAATCGACTGCTCACGGTCATAAAACACATAGAAAATTCCGCCACGATCTTGAACCAGTTGATAAATATGTGCCAGCACATCACTGGGGAAGTCCTGTGCCTCATCAACGATGACATTCTTGTATTTCCATGCAGTATCATCAAATTTCTCGGCAAAGAATACCTCGAAACGGCTGATGACTTCCTTGAGCGGAATCGTTGTATCTGGCATCAGCTCCTCTGCCAATGTACGCTCATTATGAATCGTAATATGGTGGTTAAGTTCCATATTACGCAGCCGTTCCCACAGAAACTCGTTAAAGCAAAGCAATAATACATCTTCACCATTATTGGCAAGCATCTTCGCCTTTTCCACAGCTAATATGGTCTTGCCCGTGCCAGCAGGCCCGTGAATGGCAGCCATATCCTGCTCTTGCAGAAAATGAAGCAAGGCATACTGCTGATTCGTCAGACGGACAGTCTCTTTTTCCTGTCCCTCCAATGAGGTTCTGACTGTCTGCGCTATACGAATGGTTGGCTGCAATATATCTACGCAGTGTTTGATGTCCTCAGCAGACAGCCTTACCCTGCGAATCTTGAACTGCTCATACCAAAAAGCAAATACCTTATGGATTGCCTCTTCCGGCCAGCTTAGATCATCCGTATCAAGGATAATTTCCCGCGGAGCTTCCAATGGATAATCATGAATCTGGGATTTGTCAAAATTCGTAAACCAGACTGCATGGAACGTCCAAGGCACAAATCTCATATGCTTGTTCAATTCATCGATGATCCTATGCTTACTGCTTACAGCCTGCAAAAATGGGGAGATTATCTTTTTCTGATGCGTATCACGAGGCGTGCTGTACCAGCATCCATTTTCATAGCTGATATCCCCGTCTTTCACCTCGATGACCAGAATGCCATAATCAGGATGGAACACCACAAAGTCAGCCTCTCCCTCCATATCGGAGCGGCTCCCGTCTCCCACCCAGCGAAAGGAATGAAAAACAACATAGCGGGAATCCAGTGACTGAAATGCCTTGTAAACCTGTTCCTCCCCCTCACTCCCATTAAAGAAGCCAGGTTTATCTGGATAAAATTTTGCCATGCCCATTCTCCTGTAATATCTGCCACACCAGTTCTACACCATTAAACTATGACTATACAGGAAAAATTCGTGGTTCATTGTCTAATTCCTGCCATAACCTTCCCCATGTTCACAAGATACCTCGTCTGTTTTTCTGTGATCAGACACTCGTCCATGACGATATCAATAAAGCGATCCGTAAATCTTTTCCACATCATGGCGGGTCAACGTCACGAAATTATTGGCCATCAGCCGTCGCTGCTTGTTCATGACCACATCGGCAAATGCATCCAGTTCGTCCTTAGTCACACCGTAATCCGCCAGGGATTTCCAGCTCAGGATCCCCGTCAGCAGATCCTCCAGCCGCAGCCAGACATCCATTTCCTGACAGCCCAGAAGTCCGGCCAGATATTGGCATAAGTCCCGCAGGCTGCCCCCATAATGCTTTTCCTGATATAGCTTATATACAGGCAGCAGCATTACTGCATTGGCTTCCCCATGAGGCACATGCTTGGCGGCCCCCAGCGGATAGCTCAGGGCATGGACGGCAGCGCAGCCGGCATTACCAAAGGCAATCCCCGCATAGGAACTGGCCAGCAGGAAATCCTGCAGATGTTTGTCCCGGGCCTTCCTGCCCTGCACCACGATATCCTGAAAACCCTTGATGATAAGTTCCATGGCCTGCAGGGAAAACATTTTGGTAAAGGCCGTGGCCCGGGGCGAGGTAAAGGACTCCATGGCATGGATCAACGCATCGATGGCACTGGCCCCAAAGGCCCTGTCCGGCAAATCCTTTAATAGTTCCGGAATCAGCACCGCATGATCGGCATAGAGGGCGTCATGGGCCAGCCCCAATTTCGTGGACAAGCTGGTCAAAGACAAAATGGAAATATTGGTCATCTCGCTGCCAGTACCACAGGTGGTGGGCAGCAGAATCAGCTCGCATTTCTTGACCGGGGGGATTTCCTGCTGGAACAGTTTGGCCACAGGCAGGATGGTCTGCAGGGCGAACAACTTCGCCACATCGAGGATGGTACCGCCGCCAATAGCGATGACCCGCTTGTAATCCCGGCCGGCCAAAGCATGGGCTATCCCCTCCACCATCGTATCTGTAGGCTCCCCGCTGCCGAAATCACGGTAATCGATGATGATGGCCCCCTGAGCAAGGCCCTGCAGATAATTCTGCTGGGTCCGGCGGCTGGCAAAGAGCAGATCCCCGGGGCCTACCTGGAACTCCTGACAGAATTCCGCCAAAGAATCTGCCAGTTCTATCTTAGGCTGTATCTTGAATGACTGCATCACAAACGCTCCTGTCTCAACCGGTGATCTTTTCCTGGCCTGCATTCTCATAGCCGATGCACTTCTGCAGGGCCCGTTCGAAGATATTCAGGCCGGCTTCCAGCTGTTCATCGGTCATGACCAGCGGCGCCAGGAAGCGGATGACATTGCCATGGATACCAGCCCCTTCCACCAGCAGGCCCTGGCAGGCCGCCTCATGGATGATGGCCGAAGTCAGTTCCGGTGCCGGTTCCTTCGTCCAGCTGTCCTTGACAAATTCGATGCCCACCATGCCGCCAAGGCCGCGGACATCCCCTACCACATCGTATTTTTCCTGCCACTGGCGATAGCGGTCCATAACCTTGCGGCCCATACTCAGAGACTTGCCCGCCAAATCGTCCCGCTCCATAATCTCGATGGTCTTGAGGGCTGCCGCACAGGCCAGAGCATTGCCCCCGAAGGTGCCGCCGATCACGCCGCCGGGCACCGACTCCATGATTTCCTCCCGGGCGATGATGGCACTCAGCGGAACGCCGGCAGCAATTGACTTAGCCGTAGCGATGATATCTGGCATAACACCGGCCTCCTTCCAGTAATCCGCAGCAAACATACGTCCCGTGCGACAGAAGCCGGACTGCACCTCATCGGCAATCAACATGATGCCATGCTTGTCACAGATGCGGCGCACCGCCTTGACCCATTCGATGGGAGCGGGGATGAAACCGCCTTCGCCCTGCAGAGGTTCCACCACCATAGCTGCCACCTGTTCTGCCGGAGAGGCATTTTCAAATACTTCCTGCAGTTTTCCTACGTAGTAATCGATGGCCGCTTCCTTGGGCATCCCTATGGGACGGCGGTAGAGATAGGGGAATTCTGCCCGGCATACCCCGTCAGGGAAGGGCCCCATGCCTTTGGCATAGGCCTTCTTGGCCGTCATGGACATGGTTAAGAGCGTCCGGCCATGGAAGGCGCCGGTAAATACGATAATATTGGGACGGCCCGTAAAGGCCTTGGCAATCTTCACGGCGTTTTCATCGGCCTCGGCCCCGCTGTTGGCAAAATAGGTGCGTTTCTTCTCCCCTTTGACCGGAGCAATCGCGTTGAGTTTCTCCGCCAGCTTCACATAGCCCTCATGGGTGACCACATTAAACATGCCATGGAAGTATTTGTCCGCCTGTTCCTTGACCGCCGCGATGACCTCAGGATGGGCATGGCCGATATTCAGCACCCCCACGCCCCCGATCCAGTCCAGGAAACGGTTGCCGTCCAGATCTTCGATGACAGCTCCGGCGGCCCGCTTCATGGCCACAGGATAAATGCAGCGGATGGCCGAGGGCACAGCCTCCTCCCGGCGCTTGATCATGGCCGCCGACTTGGGGCCGGGCAGTGTATCGGTAACGATGGCGGGTAATGCATCTCTTAACATAGTCAATTCCTCCCTGCAAAACTTGCATACATAGGAAAACGACACAGCCCGGGCTCTTTTCATCAGCGCCGTTGCTGTGCCGTTTCTTTTGTTCGATGGGTATAGTCTACTACCGTCAAAGAAGGCAGGCAAGGTACTCTGTGCCCTATTTTTTCCGTTTCGTTTGTGCTTTATGCATAAATATAGTATACTGCCCTCATAGGGAGGGATTTTCATGTCGATTTCATTACAGGAGATCTATCAGAGCACCCGGGAAAAATACGCCTTAGAACTTTTGACCGGGGAAAACGGACTCACAAAGGAATTCACCTGGATACAGCTCTGCGAGGATATTGGCAACTGCATTTTTTTCCGGGGCCATGAGCTGGTCATCTCCACAGGGCTGGCCTCCATGCAGGAAAACTGGCTCCATGACTTTATCACGGAACTCATCCGGCACAGAGTCTGCGGCCTGATCCTCAACACGGGCAAATACATCCGGCCCAGCGATATTTCCCCGGATATCATCGCCCTCTGCCGGGAAAAACATTTCCCCTTGTTCCTTATGCCCTGGCGAATTCATATTGCCGATATCATGCAGGATTACTGCAGCCGCCTGCTCCATGCCCAGGAACAGGAAAGCCGTCTGGAGGAGATGTTGCTGGGACTGCTGGCCGGTGGCAGCCAGGAGGAGCGCTGCCAGCAGGAACTGGCGGCCCGGGGAAATCTCGACCAGCCCTTCCAACTCGTCGTGCTGCCCCTGGCCACCAGCAATCTGGACATCAGCCAGGAGCAATTGATCCGCCTGGCCTGCAAGCGGAAGCTCAATCACTATACGAGTTTCTACAGCATCCTCTGTCATGCCCGGCAAATTTTGCTTATCTTCGGCCAGCCGCCGGCCAATATCGAAGACTGCCTGCGGGAACTGCTGCCCCAGCTGCCTGCGGACTGCCTGACCGGCCATATGGGCCTCAGCCCGCTGCATGACAGTCTCACCGCCCTGCCTACAGCCCTTCAGGAAGCCCGTGCGGCGGCCGCCGTGGCCGGTATGCAGCAAACGGAGCTGTTATCCTTTCAGGAACTGGGCCCCTATCGCCTCTTATTTATGAGCGGCCAGGATGAACTCCTGCGGCAGATGCATCAGGAAAAGCTGCAGCCCCTGATGGACTATGACCAAGTGCATCAGTCACAACTGCTCGCCACCCTGCGCACTTATCTGTTCCACAACAACAGCCTGCAGGATACGGCCCGGCTGACCTTCACCCATCGCAATACCATCAGCTACCGGCTGCGAAAGATACGGGAGCTCATCGACTGCGACCTGGATGACAGCGAAGTCCGCTTTGCCTATATGCTGGCCTTTTACATCGACGATTACTTACATTTAATGGACGGGAATTTTGCCTGACCATTGTGCTCCTTGCACAACATTCAGGCGTTTTCTTGTGCTCCCCCTCCTTGACACCTTTGTCTTTTTCCGCTAGAATGACGTTAACAACATATTCCTGAATTTGCAAAAATTCATCACAAGACAGCAATGGCGCTCACATCTCCTCTGAGGTGCGAGCGCCTTTTCACGTTCAGAAAGAGGTGTTTTCTATGTACAACGTCCTGGAACTCAAGAAAAATTACGGTTCCACCGCTATCCTGAAAGACATCAGCCTGCGCATAGACGATGGGGAGGCCGTCACCATTATCGGCCCCTCCGGTTCGGGCAAGAGCACGTTCCTGCGCTGCCTGAACCTGCTGGAGGAGCCCAGCGGCGGCAAGATCTACTTTGACAATGTACTGATCGACAAGGAACTGGACAGCAAATGGCTGCATCAGCAGGTGGGCATGGTCTTCCAAAAATTCAACCTCTTTCCCATGTTCACCGTGCTGAAAAACGTCATGTATGCGCCCATACATGTAAAGAAGATGCCCCGCAAGGAGGCTGAGGAACTGGCCCGGGATCTTCTAGACCGGGTGGGACTGAGCCATCGCCTGGACAGCTATCCCAGCCAGCTCTCCGGCGGCCAGCAGCAGCGGGCAGCCATCGCCCGGGCCATGGCCATGCAGCCCAAGATGCTGCTCTTCGACGAGCCCACCTCAGCCCTGGATCCGGAACTTGTAGGCGAGGTGCTGAAAGTCATGCTAGATCTGCGCAAGGACGGCATGACCATGGCCATTGTCACCCACGAAATGAATTTTGCCAAGAATGTTTCCGACCGCATAGTCTTTATGGACAAGGGCTATATCGTGGAGGAAGGGCAACCCCAGCAGATTTTTGAACGGCCCCAGCAGGAACGCACCCAGAACTTCCTGCGCAGCCTGTCCCTTGGAGGTGCTTTTGCATGAATGCCAACATAACCCAATTACACTTCGATACCGCAGGTCAGATCCTGCTGCCTAGCCTGCTCCATGGTGCAGGCCTGGTCATTGAAACCACCCTGCTGGGCTTTTTGCTGGCCCTGGTGGTGGGCACCTTTATCGCCGTAGGCCGACTCTTTGCCTGGAGGCCCTTCCGCGCCATGCTTTATACATTATTGGAACTTGTCCGAGGCACTCCGCTGCTGGTGCAGCTGGTCTATATCTATTATGTGGTTCCCCTGCTCATCAACCTGATTGCCGGCATGTGCGGCTATCATACCGATGTGCAGATTTCCCCGCTGACCGCCGGCATCGCCGGTCTGGCCCTGAACTACGGCTGCTACATGTCCGAAGTCATCCGCGGCAGCATCCTCGCCGTGGACAAGGGACAGACCGAAGCCGCCCTGTGCCTGGGCTTTGGCGAGATGGAAGCCCTGTTCCGCCTGATCCTGCCCCAGGCCGTGCGCAGCATTATCCCGGCTTTGGGCAATTATCTGGTCATGATGATCAAGGACACCTCCCTGCTGGCCTATGTAGCTGTCAATGAGCTCTTGCTGCGCACCCAGACCTTTGCCTCCCAGACCTTCCTGACCATCGAGGCCTATACCTATCTGGCTTTGGCCTATCTGATTTTGAGCCTGCCCTTATCCCGCTGCGTAAAATTCCTGGAATACAAGCTCTCGGAAAGCCGCGGTTAAGATAGTTAAGATAAAAAAACGACAAAAAGAAAGGTGATTCCCATGAACCTCAAAAAAATGATCCCGGCCCTCTGCACCGCCCTGACCTGCCTCCTGCTGCTGACTGGCTGCGGCGGCGAGGAAAGCACCTCCGACAATGCCAAACCTGCCGCTGCCGGCAACACCCTGCAAGCTGCCAAGGACAAGGGCGTGCTGGTGGTAGCCTCCTCCAACGACGCCCCCTTTGCCTACTTAGACGCCAAGAACAACAACGCCTTTTCCGGCATTGATGCAGAAATCATTGCAGAAATCGCCAAAAGGCTGGGCATAGCCAAGGTGGAGATGAAACAAGTTCCCTTTGAAAACCTGCTGATCGAACTCAACAACGGCACGGTGGATATGGTGACCGATGCCATGTACATCAAGCCGGAACGTCTGGCCAAGGCCTACTTCACCAACCAGTGGTATCGTGAAGGCGAAGCCGTCGTCGTCAAGAAAGACTCCCCCATCAAAACCAAAGAAGATCTGAAAGACAAGGTCATTGGCGGCCAGAAGGGCATGACCTTCCTGGAAACGGCCCAGAAATGGCAGCAGGAGGGCAAGGTCAAGGAAGTCAAAGTCTTCAGCAGCCAGGCTGAACTCATGATGGCCGTCAACACCGGCAAGATTGACGCCTGCATCACTGACGGCATCGTGGCCGGCTACACCCTGAAACAAAATGCTGACCTGGCCCTGCGCATCATGGAACCCTACGAACCGGAAAGCAGCGGCGTCATCGGTGCCGCTATCCGCTTCACCGACAAGGACCTGCTGGATGCCGTGAACGCCGAACTGGAAAAGATGCGTGCCGACGGTACCCTCAAAGCCATCTACGACAAATACAACCTCCCCGAAAATTACCGCGTGCTGGATGCCGCCGCCGCAGCCACCACCAATGGCAAATAAGGCATATACAACGTAAAAGCCCTCGGAACTTCCGGGGGTTTTCGTACCTTTTATTCTCCAGCATTTTTCCAACTTTCACCGACGCTGCCTGTTTCTCTCATCTCGCTGGCTGCTGCGTCCATTCTGTCAAAGGATTTCTTTACCCCGCTGCCGTCATGGCTGTAATTGACAGCATGTTTGGCATGGATGCCCAAAGCAGCCGCTTCTGCTACCGAATCGATATTGGCGCCCATAAAGATGAAATTCCAATTGTATTCTTTTGAGGCTTGTTGGATCATGGCTTTGACATCCGCCTTGCTGTATTCCTTACTGTCATTTTCCTTGCCGTCCGTCATGATCAAGAACAATACCCGCCGTTTGGCCGGGCAGATGCCCTCTGCCTTCATTTTCCCCAACGTGCTGTTGATGGTTCGTCCTACAGCATCCAGCAGGGCGGTCATGCCCCGGGCGTAATATTCCGTGTCGGTGAGTTCCGGCACTTTCTTTATGTCCACAGCATCCACGATTTTCTCATATTTGTCATCAAAAAGCACAGTGGTGACTTCAGCCTTCCCTTTTTCTTCACGCTGCTTGGCTATGAAGGAATTATACCCGCCAATGGTATCCTCGGTCAGATGACGCATGGAGCCGGAACGGTCGAGAATGCAGATCAGCTGCACCGGTTCGGCAGTTGTCCGGTCACATGCAGCCGTATGCTCATGCGTGAGCAGCTGATGGTGAACTGCCGGCCGCGACGGCTTATCCGGCGGCAGGACTCTTGCCGAACAGACGCCAAAGTTCACCGTCAAAAGCATCGCTAACATCACGAAAAAGCGAAACATATAACATGCACCTCCCACATCACAATCCAATCACAAAAACTTTCTTTCCTTGTAATATCCTAATTTCGCTGCCAACGAAAAAAATCCTTTAGCCTGCATTCATAGTTCAAGACCAAAAATTCGCGGGGCGAATACTTTAGCATAATAAAGCTTTCTGCCAAAAGGAAGTGATACCACAAGCCGTGACAAATACCTTATAAATTGGTAAAATAAGAGCATAGTTGTAAACTTGTAACTCTCGAGGAGGTATGTATATATATGAGCCTGGCCGATAATATTCGCAAAGTCACGCCTTATACGCCGGGGGAACAGCCCCAGCACAAAGTCATCAAGCTGAATACCAATGAATTCCCCTACCCGCCTTCCCCAAAGGTGGTGGAGGCTATCCGCGCCATCAATGCCTCGAAGCTGCGGCTTTATCCCGATCCGGACTGCCGGGAACTGCGGGAGACGCTGGCAGAGGAATACGGTCTGGAGCCGGAGCAGGTCTTCGTAGGCGTAGGGTCTGACGATGTGCTTTCCATGTGCTTCCTCACCTATTTTGCGGGGAAAAAGCCCATTCTCTTCAACGATATCACCTATTCCTTTTATGAGGTCTGGGCAGATGTATATCGCATTCCCTATGAAACAGTGCCCCTGCGGGAAGATTTCACCTTTGATCCCGCCGGCTTTATAAAGGAAAACGGGGGCATTGTGATTTGCAATCCCAATGCCCCCACCAGCCTGGAAGCAAATATGGACGATATTGAAAAAGTCGTAGCGGAAAATCAGGACTCCGTGGTGCTCATCGACGAGGCCTATGTGGATTTCGGCGGCCATACGGCCCTGCCCCTGCTGAAGAAATATCCCAATGTGGTCATCATCCGTACCATGTCCAAGTCCCGGGCGCTGGCTGGTCTCCGAATCGGCTATGCCTTTGGCAGCCGGGAACTCATCAAGGCGCTCCACGATGTGAAATTCTCAGTAAACTCCTACACCCTGAACATGCCGTCTCTGGCAGCAGGCGTCGCCGCCGCCAATGACCGGGAGTATTTTGAGGAAACGGTGGATCGTGTGCTGGTAACCCGGGAGAAGGCCCAGGAGACCTTGCGTGCCTTTGGCTTCACGGTGCTGGAATCCCGCACGAATTTCCTCTTTGCCAAGCCGCCTGCTTCCATAACAGCAGAGAACCTCTTTGAGCAGCTGAAGGAACGAAATATTTATGTGCGATATTTCAAGAAGCCCAGACTTTCCGAGTATTTGCGGATCACGATTGGAACGGACACGGAGATGCAGGAATTTGTCAAAGTCCTGCAGCAGATACTTCCCTAAGGATAAAGTCAAATGATTGACAGGTCAAAAATCATTTATTTCTTTTTCGCACCACATAAGCCCCCAGATATAACATGGCGGAAAGCTCTGCCATGGCCTTGCCCAGCCGCAGAGGATCAAAGGGACGGGGCTGATGTTTTTTCCTGTTGCTGCCATCCTGTGGCGGCTTTTGCTGGGACGAAGTGACAAAGGGGGCAGAGATCCATTTGCCAAAGCCCGAATCCACGAAACCGTACGCACCCAGACACAAGATCCCAGCCATCAGCAGGGATGTCAATATTTTGGGCACCTTATTCAGGCATATCCGCTCCTCAGTCTTTTATCCCGCTATCTTAGCAGGTACAACAGAAAAAACTACAACAAATATTACGAAACGCTTCTAAGGATAATCTAATGCACCTGTGGTATATTGGTCGTTGTTGAATGACAGGAAAGGCTGGGTGCAGAATGTTGAATACACTGAAACGATGGTTTATCTTTGAATCCCGTTTTCTCTCTGAGGATGAACGCTACGACAAATATCTATGGTTATTGAAATTATCTCTATTGTCCACTGTATTTTATGTGTTGGCTTACGTCGTGAACGCTTCGGCTGCCTTGTTCATCATGGGGGCGATAAACACCTTCCTGTACCTTTGGCTGACGGTAATCATCTGGCAGGAGGCCTGGAAGAGCCGGGCTGTCCATTTCATATTCCGGCTGATGCTCTGCGCAGCCAGCAGCATATTCCTGACCATGATGCTGTTTGCGTTCCTGGGGCCTTTGGCCTTTGTGCTGATGGCTATGGTAACCGTCTTTGCCAATCGGAAACAGCTGCGGAAATTCCTGCCCTACAAGAAATTCCTCCAATATGTCGGCCTCTGGATGGTGCTGACCTTGCTGATCTTCGTGCTGGATACCATCTGGTCATTGGAAACAGCAGCAGAGGTTTTCAATCTACCCATATTCCTGAACCTGATTAAAAGGCTGATCTTATTTTACTTTCTCTATCGTCTCCTGCGCCATGAATACCTCCAGGGACGCCCCCTGAAAGAATCCATACGCATACTCCTGCTGATTCCCCTCACGGGCCTGTTCCTGCTGCTGGGCTGGCTGACAATCCTTCCCTTCGGCAATGTATCCAGCAAAAGCCTGTTCGGCGATAAAGATCACGACTTCCTGGCCATGCCCGGACATGGATAAACAAAGCAAAACTCCTGCCACAATTTTTTCTTTGGCAGGAGTTTTGCTTTGGGCGTCGAAATATAATTTACAAAATATTGGCAACTTAATAAGGGACCTTGTAGGTCTGCTCGTATCGTTCGTGAAGGGAAGAGCCTTGTGCCCTGCCCTGCTTTGTCGTGGCCACCGCTCCGCCTGATGGCGCTACATTATCCCCTGCCGCAGGCGAAACCGCCACGAATAAGCAGCTGACCGTAACAGGTGGGAATTGGTACTATCTCTACGGCGGGAAAGCTACTAGCAGTTCCGATGACCTGACCGGGTATAACCTGACATTGGACGGCGTATCCTCTGTCTACTACTATTCCTACGGCGCCTATAGCTCTAACGGCGATGCCACTGAAAACAACGTTATTCTAATCAACGGCGCCTCCTCTCAGGAAGTCCACGGCGGCCATAGCGAAGCAGAGGGCAAAAACGCCAATAACAATCATCTGACCATAACCAACGCCTCAACCAGAAGCAGTGTTTACGGAGGATCTAGCAAAAAAGGCGCTGCCAACTATAACACGGTAACCATCACAGGGAAACCCGAGGGAAGCGATTATAGCGTCGCAGGTTCTATTTATGGCGGTCGCAGCAAATACGAAAAAGAGGCCTGCCACAACAGCGTTACCCTGACCGATACTGCGGTAAATAGTTCTGTAACTGGCGGTAATTCAAGCTATATTTCCTACGACGGAACCGACAGTGTCACGGCAGCCATCAGCGTGGCGGGGCTGGCCTCTGACAATCAGGCCAATGTCAACGGCAGCGAGGTCAAGGGCAATGTTACCGCTGCCGACAGCCAGACCGGCAATGCGGCCAATAATGTCGCCACGGTCAAGGACAAGGCAAACAATCTGCTCCACGGCTACATCATGAAACGCGACCATTGGAACTACTACACCGGTCTGGCCTATGAATACGAGCTTGACGGTGAAGCCACCGGCACCGCCAACGGCCTTGCCATCCGCAAAGCCGACACCGGCGGCGGCAGTGTGAAATTGGAACTTGGTGCCACCATGCACTCCTCTCAGGATTCTCCCTGGAAACTTGACCTGAACCTCACCGGCTTCGCGGGGAAGAAACGGGGCGTATCCGGCGGCTTGTCCATCGCCTATCTGTTCTGACCGTCAAAACAATACAAATAAATGTGTCCTTGGAAAATTCCCAATCAAAAAGACCTCCTGAACTGGAGGCCTTTTTTTCTTCCCCATATTAAATATAGTATTCCGTTCCACCCCCAGCTGTTCCAAACGCAGCACCTGGTCACGCAATTTATGCGTTCCCAGGTGAATTCTTCTGATTTTCTTACTGACATCAAGCAGCGAATGCCTGTCAGGCTTACCGATTGCTAAGACCAAGATCTGCCAGGATGGCCAGATCTTCTTTGATGGTGGTGCCCGAGGTGGTCAGCATATTGCCGGTGATGGAGGCAGAAGCTCCATGGACAAAGGCTGTGGCCCCATTCTGGGGCAGCAGTTTCCGTCCCGCCGCCAGACGGATATTGGCCTCAGGGTTGATGAAGCGGAAGATGGCAATGGTGCGCAGAATATCTTCCGGTTTCAGCGGTTCTCTGTCCTCCAGCCCCGTTCCTTTGATGGCCATCAGGGCATTGATGGGGATGGACTGGATATGCAGTTCCGCCAGACTCAGGGCCATATCCAGACGATCCTCCCAAGTCTCCCCCATGCCGATGATGCCGCCAGAGCAAACGCACATGCCTTCTTCCTGAGCGATTTTAATGGTTTTGATGCGGTCATCATAGGTATGGCTGGTGCAGATTTGCGGGAAGAAGCGCCGGGAAGTCTCAATGTTATGGTGATAGCTGGTAACCCCGGCCTGCCGCAGGCGGCGGAACTGCTCCCGGCTGATGATGCCATGGGAAGCACAAAGATCGATATGCAAAGTCTCATGCATCTCCTCATAGGTTTCGATGGCCTGATCGAACTCCCTGCCCCCCAAGGCCCGGCCAGAGGTTACGATGGCAAAGCGGTTGACACCAGCTGCCTCGTTGGCTCTGGCATTGGCGATGATTTCCTCCTTGAGCAGGAAATCATATTCCTCAATGCCCGTCTTATGGCAGGCCGCCTGGGCACAGTATTTACAATTCTCACTGCAGCGCCCGCTGCGGCCGTTGATGATGGTACAGAGATCGATATGGTTACCGCAAAAATGCTTTTGCAGACGCCCGGCCCCTTCCATCAATTCCACCAATGGTGCCGTGAGCAGCAGGCTGAGATCATCCCCCCGCCCCAGGCGCTGGCCAGCAATTATCTTTTCCGTCAATGCCCCGATAGCTGATTTCATCCCTCATCATATCCTTTGCTTGAAAATACGTTCTCTTACAAGGATAATAAAAAAAGCCTCTTATGTCAACATGAAAATAAATCCAAGTTGACATAAGAGGCCCTGCCCACAACTTATTGCTTGTTCTGTTTCATTTTCTTGCGCTCATGATACATCTCATGACGCTTGCGACCCTCTTCAAAGGCTGCTTTTGCCTCTTCCGTCTCCAGCTTGAGCGGCGGTACCGGACGGGGACGGCCATTGCGATCCAGCGCCACCATGGTGAAGTAGGCAGACAGGGCATGCACAGGCGTGCTGCTGCCCAGATCCAGGGCCTCCACCTCTACATTGACTGCCACTTCGATGGAACTATGCCCCACGTAAATGACCTCAGCTGTGCAGGTCACCAGATCGCCAATCATGATGGGCGTATGGAATTCCAATTCATCCACCCGGGCCGTGACCACATTGGTCTTGGCATACTTGCGGGCAGCAGCATAAGCCGTGGAATCCATCATCTTCATGAGCTCGCCCCCATGAACATTCCCGCTGGGATTGGTTTGGCTGGGCATCATAACTTCGGACAATATAACTTTTGACACGTTGAACCTCCAATATCTGTAAAACTTTACCACTTCGGCAAATTATCACTTCAAGTGAGTATAAATTGTAACTATTATACCGCTACTAATTCCAAAATGAAAGTGATTTTATCACAAAAATCAGCTCTGGAGAATATAAAACCAAGGCACTACTAGCCTGAATTTTTATATAATACTTTATATTGAAAATTTTATCCATTCTTATGATTTTCTAACCTGACCCTACACAAAGCCGGCAAATACCAGGAAAAGATTGAAAAACTGCTGGTGGACTGCAACTTCATTTCTTTCTGTTGCGGCCTGATAAAGAAAGACTATGAGGAAGCCTGCGAAGTGGAAGGACTCAACGAAGCGGACTGATATGGTCAAAAAGTGGGATTGACTGGTCAAATGTCAACTTTGACCAGTCAATCCCACTATTTTTTGCGCTTATGACGGTAATTATATTTTCCCGGCCTTGAAGTCCATCATCATCTGATGGGTCAGGCTCCAATCGTCGGGCTGGCCCTGAATGTCCTCACGCTTCACCCAAAGGGCCTCTTTAAGTTCATTCCGATCCATATGGATGGTAGTATCTCCGTCCACATCACAGTAAAAGCCCACAATCAGATCCTGCACACTGCCCCATGGCTGGGATTTATAATAGCGGATATTCTTAACCGCCAGCCCAGTTTCCTCCCGGACTTCCCGGGCCACACATTCCTCCAATGTCTCACCGATTTCCGTGAAACCAGCCACCAAGGCATAAAATGGTATATCCCGCTTGGCGTATTTCGTCAACAGGATCTCATCGCCATTGATGACGCCAGCCACCACCGCAGGAATGATGCGGGGATAGATCACATGTCCGCAGTTGTCGCATGTCAAAGCCCGCTCCTTGGCCGCATAGCTGGTAAGATGGCCGCAGCGGCCGCAAAAATGATTGTCTGCGTACCAGGAAATAAGATGCCAGGCCGTATAGGCCGCATACATGTACTCTCTGGGCCCCTGCAACTGCCAGCGTATTTCCCGCAGCGACTTGTAGCTGTAGCCCGGCAGGGGCTCAATGTGCTCTCCCAGGATATGATACACACCATGGCCATCCAAAGAGAAAAGATACTGATAGTGGAACTTATTGGATCGGATTTCCTGACGTTTCGGAAAACGCATCTTTCCGGGCTCCCCTCCCACCAGCAGGCCATCCCTGCGGGCAAAAATGATGATATCGTCTTTCCACGGCTCAGCGTGGGGTACAAACTCATTGGCCAATCTATGGGGATTGATTTCATGCAGCATATCCGCACACATCCTTTACATTTATCAAGTTTATCCATGAATTATCATCTATTATACTACCATCATGCTGACAATTGCAAAAAATACCCGCAATTTCCTCTATTTGTCCCATAATACCTATCAAATGCCCGGGGGACTTGCCACGACGGAATATCCTGCCGTATAATAAGGAGCAGTGCGCTTTATTTTTGACAAAATTTAACAAAGGATGATGAATCAATGAAACAAACTGACTGTCAGCCCCGGCCCCATGCGCTGGCGCTGCTGCCCATATTGGTCTTTCTCCTGCTCTATCTGGGGGCGGGAATCTGGTATGAATACATTGCCCCGGTGGAAGGGCAGATGGGCTTCTATGTGATGTCCGTGGTTGTGGCCTTCGGCCTGGCCCTGATCGTGGCCTTTGTACAGAACCGCAAACGCCTCTTTGTGGAAAATATCCAGCTCTGCGCCCAGAGCATCGGCGATGTAAACATCACCATCATGCTCTTCATCTTCCTGATGGCCGGTGCTTTCAGCGGCATCGCCAAGGCCGCTGGCGGGGTGGAGAGCACTGCCCATCTGCTGCTGAATTTCGTGCCGGGAACCCTGGCCGTACCGGGACTCTTCCTCATCGCCTGCCTGATTTCCATGTCCATGGGTACCAGCGTGGGCACCATCACGGTGCTGGTGCCCATTGCCGCCTCCGTGGCTGAAAACGCTGGCCTGAGCCTGCCACTGACCGTGGCTTCGGTGGTTGGCGGGGCCATGTTTGGGGATAACCTTTCCTTTATCTCCGACACCACCATTGCCGCCACCCGCACCCAGGGCACCCGCATGCAGGACAAATTCTATGCCAATCTCAAGCTGGCCCTGCCGGCGGCCCTCATAACCCTGATCCTGCTGGTTATCCTGTCCCTGTCCGGCGGAGCAGCGGAGCTGGGCACCTTTGACTACTCCCTGCTGCTGGCCCTGCCCTATTTCCTCGTCCTGCTCATGGCCCTGACAGGGCGCAACGTCTTCCTCGTCCTGGGTACGGGCATCCTGCTGTTCTTTGTGCTGGGACTGGCCACAGGCATGACCGACCTTTCCCGGGCCTTTTCCGCCATGGGCGCTGGCACCAACGGCATGTTCGAGACCATGATCGTCACGATACTGGCCGCTTCCATCAGCGCCATTATGCGGGATGGCGGCGGCTTTGCCGCCCTACTGGCCTTTATCCGCCAGCATTTCAAGGGCCGGCGCGGCGGCCGGCTGGGCATCGGCCTTTTGACCATCCTCATGGATGTAGCCACTGCCAACAACACCGTGGCCATCGTGGTAGCCGGCCCCATTGCCAGGAACATCAGCGAGGAATACGGCATCGAACCGCGGGAAAGCGCCTCCCTGCTGGATACCTGCTCCTGCATCGCCCAGGGCATTATCCCCTACGGCGCCCAACTGCTGATTGCCTCCGCCATTGCCGGCATCACCAGCCTCAGCATCATCCCCTTCCTGTTCTATCCCTTCTTCCTGGCCATGGCCGTCCTGATCTGGATTGCCCTTGACCGAAAAAATGTATAAAAAGCAAGATGAAAAATCTCTTGATTTTTCATCAGCCCTTACACGAAATCTAAGCAATTCTGCGCCTTACAGGCTTGACTTGCAAAGATTTCATAGCAAAAATGGCGGCTGCACAGTTTTATGCAGCCGCCATTTTCTATACTCAGGAATCCACCGGCGCCTTGACCTTGCAAATCAATTGGGTCAGCGTGCCCATGGGACAGTATACGCACCAGGAGCGGGGCCGGTACAGAAGCATGGTGACCAAAGCGATGACCTCTGAGGTCAGCATCAGACTGTAGAGCCCAAAAGCAAACTGCGCTGCCCAGGGACTTACCGTACCAGAATAGGCCCATTGCCAGGGAAACTGCCAGGTCCAGAGAAGCGTCACCACTTCATGCAGCGACTGGACACCGCTAAAAACCAGCCAGGTGCTGTAGAGAACACTGCCGAACATGCCAAAGAAAAAGACCATGAAACCATAGCGGAAGGCCTTGCTCCTCATCCAGGCCGGCATCTCCCGACGGCGGGAAAAGCCTAGCTGCCCCAGAGCCCTGAGGGTCTGCCCCCTGTCACAATAGCGATTGCAGAAGAGTTTGTTGCCAAAGCCAATGGCCAGGATAAGGGGCAGACTGAAACTAATGAGCCCCAGCCAGGCAAAAAGGATATTGAAAAAGCCCATGCCAAAGTAAATCAGGGACCAGATCCACAGATAGTGATACCAGTGCTTTTTCATGCCCCCACCTCCAACGTGATGACAGAAGCCGGACACTCCCGGGCACATCTGCCGCAGCCCACGCAAAGCCCTGCCTCCACCTGGGCATAACAGCCCCTTATGATCTGCACAGCTCCCCGGGGACAGACATCCACACAGGTGCCGCAGGCCACGCAATCTGCCGCCTGTACCACAGCATGACGCTTATTTCGCATATTCATAATTACAGCCCTCCAAATATAAGCTGTAATTATTATATAGCAGCGTTTCGGAAAATAACTGTGAGTCAGTCACATGCATAAAAAGCGGCTGAATAGTCAGATCCCTGACCGTTCAGCCGCTTTATTTTCTTTACTTTTTCAGCAGATACCCGCGCCCATTGGCCCGTACCACACTGCCTGCTTCATCCTGCCAAAGCTCCAGCTCGGTAAAGTACAGCATGGTCTGCTCATCCAGCATATAGGGCCCATCCAGGGTGATATGCTTTTCCTGCCGCTTGGCGAATTTCGTTTTCTCCCAGGGCACATCCGCCTTGGCCGCCGCCAGATTGGTCAGATAATCCCTGAGGTCAATCCGCCGCTGCTTCCCTTCTTCCAGCGGAATGGTTGCCATAAAGTTTTTGATGCCAAAAGGATAGGCCAGCTGACAGCCCGCTACAGGAATTCCCGTCCGGCTTGGCCGGAAGACCAGCCGATATTCCGGCTGCTTAGGCGGCAGCTCCTTGACCGCATTTTTCCCGGGAAGATAAGGCCGCCATTCGGTCGCCTTTACCTGTCGGCAGATATCCTCCCGATCATCCGCGCCAAAGCCGCGGATATAATCCACGCAGCTTTTCACCGCCGCAGCATTCTGGGCAGAAACCGGATGGGTCAGAGAAATCCTCCCATCTTCATACAATCCCTCCTGAGCCAGCAACCGGATCAGGCGGGCCTGCTGATCATGCAGGGGCACCCGCAGCACATTCAGGGGCGAAATGGAAAACACCACCACCAGTACGGCAGCTGTCAGAAACAGCGGACGGATGCCCTGCCGCAGGAAGCGGAAGGCCAGGAACAAAACACCATAAGCCGTGCAGATCATGGACAGATAGCGCAAAGTCGTCAGGCCATAGGCCTCATACCGCACCCATACGCCATAGGACTGAACCAGCAGGATCGGCAGAAACCAGACCAGTCCCCAGCACATGAACCGGCCAAACCAGGGCTTTGGCATATCGTTCCAGAAAAAATAGAAGAAGCCATAACCCAGCAAGGCCAGAGAAGCATACTTATTCATTTCACCAATCGGCATAGTCTGCTGGAAAATGATCTTGCCGATATAGAGGTAAAGAATCAGCAGCAGAAATACATAGCAAGGCAGCACCAACCTCATGATTACATTAGTCAGGGATGAATCCACAAGCTCACAATTCTCCTGAGCCCGGGGCAGCAGACACAAACAGACATTAATGGCACAGACACAGGGCAGGACCCCTAGCACAAAGAGCCGCAGCTCCAAAGAAAGATCTGTCAGCAGGATCTGCACCGCAGCCAAACAGATCCCCAACAACAGCGAGATCAACATGCCGATAACACCGCCGCTTATCAGGGCATTCATGCCGCTGCGCAGTTGTGCACTCTGGCGCTCCTTATCCTGAGGCAGCAACAGGTAAAAGATCAGGCAGGACCAGAAAAGGGGACAGGCCAGATAAAACATGGCCTCTTCGCCCCCCTCCAATAGATGCCGCCCCGCTTCAAACACCAGGCTCCAAACTGCCAGCATACACCAGATTTTCCAGCGATACCGCCCCAGCTGCCAGTCCGGCCTGCGTTCCCGCCAAAGTTCAGCAGCCACAGCCACCAACAGCAGCACTATCAGCCGCATCGTCCAAATCAGCCAGTCCCGCTCAAAGGCCTCCACTTTGTAAGTCCAAAGCATTCCGCCTTGATAAACCAACAATAACAGGTTGCACAAAGCCGCTTCCGGAAAACGCTCCCCCAACAGCCTGCAGCCTACGCGGAAGATTTCCTTATAGTTATCCCGCAAGCTTCGAAAGCCCATAATCGATCTTTTTTCCATAAATTTTTCACCTCACCGGAATCATTATCCCATGGCAAGGTTAGAGATCGATTAGATTGTCCCAATATTGATTTCTCTGCCCTGAAGGGGTTAGCTGACTTTTTTCCCCAAGCGGGAAATAAACTGACAGGCTGTACGGAAGTAAATACCCAGATTGCCATAATGTTTTCCCAGATTTCGGACATACGGTGCCATGGCCTCTTCATAGGGTTCACCCCCCAGCAAAGCATTCGTCAGCAACTGCGCCGAAACCATGGCATAGTGGATACCGCCACCGGTAAATGGATCGGCCAGGCCGGCTGCATCTCCCAACAGATACACATCTTCCCCAGGCTGCAGGAGCACATCATTTCCCTTAGGCAGCAAAGCACCGCGTAGATGCTTGATTTCCTTTAAGCCCAGACGCTCAGCAAAATCTTGCAAGCGCTGACGGCAGACACCGCTGTCCTTTTTCCCCAGTTCGTGATAGCCGCAGCCCAAGGTCGCATCCTCACCGCGGGGAGCATACCAGCTGTACCCCTTCGCCCCCGAGGCAAATTCCACCACAGTCTCCTCCCGGATCAGGGGCACGCTGGCCTCCAGAATCAGGGCGTGATTCTGCATTTTCCCCGTCAGCATACGGCGGACAACAGAAGCTGCCCCATCGGCGCCAATGAGTGTCTTATAGCTTACCGTAAATTTTTCCTTGGTGCGCAGATCTATGCACGTAGCCACATGCGCCTTTACATCCAGGGAACATATTGTGGTGCGGTCCAAAACCTGTCCGCCATTTTCCTGATAACGGGTCAGCAGATAATCGTCCAGACGCTTCCGGGGAAGAGCCCGATAAGAAGCCACATCATGATCTCCATATCCCAGCGCATGACGCAGAATCTTGCGGGCAGCAGCCTTACCACCGCGCAGCAGATAACTGCGGATGATCTCGCCAAAATTATTCTGCTTCTCCTCCAGCTGAGAAGCCGGTGCAGCGGCTTTAGGATCAGCCGCCATATTCGGCAGAGGTTTCACCAGTTCCCGTTCCCCACAGAGCAAGTGTAGTTTTACAATAGGTTGAGGATCCAATCCGGCCTCGTCCATTGTCATGCCGAACACGTTAAAAAAAGCCCGTTCTGCCGGTGGTTCCAGCAGTCCGGCACAAAGCTTGTTCTTCGTCCGGGCATCCAGCATTTCCAAAGTCAGCACATCTTTGCCGGCTTTCCGCAGCAAATACCCCATGGTACTGCCAGCTGCGCCTGCACCGATAATCAAATATTCTGTTGTCCGCATCAATCTCGTCCTCTCAATTCTCTTTATATGCCAAAGTCAATCCTCTGGCAAATTCCCTATATATCCAAAAGTCTAGCATGGAATAATGTCCATGTCAAAACTGACCAGTCAAATGACTGGTCAGTTTTGACATATGCACTTGCATCATTCCGAATAAATCGCCACAGAAGCATCAGTTTGATCTATTCATGATCGTCCGCAGCTGGCTGACAATGACACCGGCAAACATCAGGATACAGCCCCAAAGCTGGGCTGTGGTCATCTGCTCTCCCAAAATCAGAAAGCTGGCCAAAGCCCCGAACACCGCTTCAAAGCTCATAATTACCGCCGCCTCGCTGGGAGCCGCGTATTTCTGTCCCACGATCTGCAAGGTAAAGGCCACACCAGTCGAAAGCACACCAGCATAAGCTATGGATATCCAGGAATTGAGCACGGGCGCCAGTGTCATCGTTTCCGTCCCCAAGGCGGCCAAAAGACTGGCCACAAAGCAGCAGATGGTCTGGCTTAAGGAAAGTTCCAGCACATCAGCATGGGGCGCAAAACGGTCAATATAAAGAATCTGCGCCGTCCAGCCCAAAGCACTGAGGGCCACCAACATATCCCCGGGGTTCAGGGTGATCGTCCCCTGAATAGTCAGCAGGTAAAGTCCTCCCATGGCCAGCATGGCCCCCATCCAGTTGACCATATATACCCGGGCCAGCCGGAACAGCGCCGCCCCCAAAGGCACGAGCACAATATAGAGCGCCGTGATAAAAGATGTCTTACCCACCGTGGTAAATTGCAGGGCATACTGCTGCAGAGAGCTGGCTGTAAAAAGCAGCAGACCGGCCCCCAGCCCCAGCTTCCAGCCGGAATGATGCAAGCCTCGCTGTTTCCGGTACTCGCGCCGCTTTCGATCCAGCAGCCAAAGCCCGGCCAAAAACAGTGTCCCCAAAAAGAAGCGGGCCGCGGCATAAGTAAAAGGCCCCAGTTCCTCCATGCCCACCTGCTGGGCCACAAAAGTCGTCCCCCAGATAAAGGCCGCAATCAACAGAAAGATATTGCCCCGCATTTGCATCAATGAATTCTCCTTTATTTAACAGATGGCTTCATGCTATAACAAAAGGTCTGACATGTCAATAAACTGACCTTAAACGATCTGTAAACAGTTTATAAATTCCTCTCCCCAGCAGGAAACCTCCTGGAATATGGCGAAGTAAAAATTGTATTGATAAATATTAGGAGGAGAGCAAGATGAACGAAAATATCCGCAAACGCAATGAGCTGCTGGCCCAGACGGTGATCAAAGGCCTGAAATCCCGTAATATGGAAGGCTTTTATGCCAAGGACAAAGAAGAAGCCCTAAAGGTAGCTCTGGAACTCATTCCCCAGGGCAGTACCGTCACCATGGGCGGCGGCATGAGCGTCCACGAAATTGGCCTGACGGAAGCATTGGTCAAGGGCGACTACAATTTCATCGACCGGGACAAGATGGAAGACAAGCGTCAGGCCATGCTCAAGGCTTACGATGCCGATGTATTCCTCTCCAGCACCAATGCCATGACCCAGGATGGTATTCTGGTCAATATTGACGGCAATGCCAATCGGGTATCCGCCATCGCCCAGGGCCCCAAGAAGGTTCTCTTCATTGTCGGCCTCAACAAGGTCTGTGACGATCTGGACGGCGCCATGAAGCGGGCCCGCAATGTGGCCGCGCCCATCAATGCCCAACGCTTCGGCCTCAGCACCCCCTGCGCCAAAACCGGCGCCTGCTTCGACTGCAAAAGCCCCGATACCATCTGCTGCCAATTCCTGATCACCCGCTATTCCCTGCATCCGGGACGCATCCAGATTATTCTCGTCAATGACAGCTTGGGCTTCTAAAAAATACATTTACCAGACGGCAAGGACGATCAGCCAAAATCGTCCCTGCCGTTTTCTTTTATTGTCAACAATCACCTGCCCCTAAATTCGCCGAGCGAATACTTTAGTATAATAAAGTATTCGCTTTTGTGCTTTATAATATTCTTGCAAATCAGATTTTCCTGTCAAGGCAGGAGATATTTTTTACTAACTTAATTAAGTTTCCTTGCTTTTTAATTATTTTTATGGTATTATCTCTACATAACTTAGTTAAATTTTGATATTTTAATTATGCTAGAAAGGGGATACACCC